>JAEWBD010000200.1 GCA_023391315.1 Bacteroidota bacterium
GACCAATGCGGGTATTGTAAAAGGCGTAGTTAACAGCATTTTAAAATATTCGCCTAATGCCATCATTATTATTATCAGCAACCCGATGGATACTATGACTTACCTCGCGCTTACATCAAGCGAATTACCTAAAAACAGGATAATTGGTATGGGCGGTGCTCTGGATAGTGCAAGGTTCAGGTACCAGTTGAGCCAGCATCTCGGCTGCAGCCCGGCTGATTTGAACGCCATTGTTGTTGGTGGTCATGGTGACACTACCATGATTCCTTTAATAAGCAAAGCAACATGGAACAGCGTTCCGGTTACCAAATATTTAAGTGAAGATCAGCAAAAACAAGTCGTATCTGATACCATGGTTGGGGGCGCCACGCTTACCAAGCTCATCGGCACATCTGCATGGTATGCACCCGGTGCGGCAGGCGCAGCTTTAGTTGAAGCCATTGCCAGGGATGAGAAAAAATTATTTACCTGCTGCGTTTATTTAGATGGAGAATATGGCCAGAATGATATTTGTCTTGGCGTGCCTGTGGTTATTGGTAAAAACGGCTGGGAAAAGATTGTTGAAATTGATTTAAATGAAGAAGAGAAAGCAGCATTCAGCAAAAGTGCAGATGCTGTGAGAAATATGAATGATGTTTTGAAAACATTATAAAGCATTTTTTCAATCAGGGAAGGGTTCATGTTTTATAACATGAACTTTTTTATTTTAACCACTGTTTTATTACACGTCGTAGATATTTATAAACAAAAAAAGCCCCGCAAATGCGAGGCTTGATTATAATGTAAGGATACTTTTATACTCTAAAGTGAGAGAAAGCTTTGTTAGCTTCTGCCATACGGTGCGTGTCTTCCTTCTTTTTGAAAGCAGCGCCTTCACCTTTGCTGGCAGCAATGATTTCGTTAGCCAGTTTATCAGCCATTGTTTTACCATTGCGGTCGCGGCTGTAACGGATAAGCCACTTCATGCTTAAAGAAATTTTACGGTCTGCGCGTACTTCCGTAGGTATTTGAAAAGTTGCGCCACCTATTCTGCGGCTGCGCACTTCTACAGCAGGCGTTACATTCTGTAAAGCTCTTTTCCAAATTTCATAACCGTTTTCGCCGGTTATTTTGCTCACTTTATCAACTGCATCGTAGAATATAGTGATTGAAGTACTTTTCTTTCCCTGCCACATTAGGTTATTCACAAAACGTGTAACCAGTTTATCGTTAAAACGAGCGTCTGGCGCTAAGGGTAATTTTTTTGCTTGTGCTTTTCTCATCGCTTATAATGATGAATATTTAATTATTTTTTTGCTTTTTCTTTCTTGGTACCGTATTTAGAACGGCTCTGTTTGCGGTCTTTTACGCCGGCAGTATCAAGGCTGCCGCGTACAATATGATAACGTACACCCGGCAAATCTTTTACACGGCCACCGCGGATAAGCACGATTGAGTGCTCCTGCAGGTTATGGCCTTCACCCGGAATATAGGCGATTACCTCAATTTTATTGGTTAAACGCACCTTTGCTACTTTACGCAGGGCTGAGTTTGGTTTTTTGGGAGTTGTAGTATAAACCCTTGTACAAACGCCACGGCGCTGAGGGCAGGCATCCAAAGCCCTAGATTTGCTTTTTGCCCTGATTATTTCACGGCCATTTCTAACTAATTGTTGTATTGTAGGCATTATTAACCTTAATTTTTTGGGACGGCAAAGGTAATTGCAACAGCATTTAAATCCAAATAAATTGGCACCTCTTCCTAAATTATTACGAAAAACAAATAAAAACCAACATTTCCTTTACACTTTAAACAGCCATCCGTGCTTATCTGCAGCTTTACCAAGGCGGATTTCATCAAGCGCCTGTTTAACTTTGGGAGAAATGGTAAAGCTGTTAACATCAAAATTCATTACAAAATCTTTGTATTTCAATTTTTTTATGTTTGAAATAACCGCAGCGGTGCCCATTCCAAAGATTTCTGTAAGTGTTCCATTCTTATAAGCTTCCACCACTTCGTCAATGTTCAGCTTTCTTTCCTCTACTTTAACGCCCATATCTTTTAAAATGGTAACAATACTGTCGCGGGTAACACCTTTCAAAATCGTGTCTTCCAGCATGGGTGTTACAAACGTGTTGTTAATAACAAAACCAATATTCATCATACCCACTTCCTGCAGCCATTTGTGTTCAAAGGCATCGGTCCACAAAACCTGGTCATAACCCATTTCTTTGGCCTTTGTGGCGGGCAGCATGCTACCGCCATAGTTGCCGGCATTTTTGGAAAAACCAACGCCACCCGGTGCAGCCCTTGTATATTTTTCTTCTACTGCAATTTTCATGGGCGCTACGTGAAAAGGCCCGACAGGACTGAGAATAATTAAAAATTTATAGGTTTCAGAAGGTTTTACGCCCAGCATATAATCCGTAGCAAACATAAACGGGCGTATATATAAGGAATGCTCTGCCTGCGTTGGTATCCAGCTTTTATCAATCTCAATTAACTGGCGCATGCCTTCAATAAATATTTCTTCCGGTATTTCGGGCATGCTCATACGCTGCGCAGAAAGATTAAAGCGCTTTAAATTTTCATAAGGGCGGAAAATAACAGCTTCGCCGTTTTCCTGGCGAAAAGCCTTGATACCTTCAAAAATAGACTGGCCATAATGCAGTGCAGAAACCGAAGGATCTAATATTAGCGGCTGGTAAGGTTTAATTTCAACCGTTTTCCATTCACCATTTTCATAATCAGCTTCCAGCATGTGGTCAGTAAAATATTTTCCGAAAGGAATGTTTTCGAGGCTTATATCTTTCAGCTTGCTCCTTTCTATTTTTGTGATGTTTATATCTAACACTTCTGTCATACCCTTAAATTTGATGCAAAGAAAATAAAAATCTCCCAGAAGATGAGGCCGCTTATCAATAGATTATTGTGTCATAGCTGTTTTTGGGAAGTATTTAAGAGCAAATAATTATAGTGATGAAAGAGCAATTACCGCCACAGGTTTTAGCAGGATTATTTAATAATTCGCTGGTTTATACCGGCGAGAAAATTAAAACGGAAACTGTTTACGACGTACAGCAACCC
>JAEWBD010000211.1 GCA_023391315.1 Bacteroidota bacterium
TCTTAATACAGCACGGCCTGCCACCTGCGCCAGTGCCACGCCATATTCAAAGGTGGGGTCTTTAAAACGGCGATAATCATCATACGAATCGTATGTGGAATGATATTCACCGCCAGGATCTTCACCACCAAAGCCCAAATCAAGCACAGGTAAACCAAGATGCTGAAGAAATGGAGAATAATCTGAGCCGCTGCCAAGGGCGCTTAATTCAAGCTTCGTTGTATTCAATGCTTTTTCTTTTGCCTGGATGGAAGAAGCATTGGAGGCACGGTTTGCCTTCCATCTTTCAAATACAGAAACCTTTGTTTGCGGATCGATAACCGTTTTTGAAATCTCATCCATCAACGGCAGCAAAGCATGTGAGCCGCCTGCACCGAGAAAGCCACGCCCGTTACCATCGCTGTTGATATAAATAACAGCTTTTTGCTGCAATTCTTTTGCATGTGCTTCGGCAAACTCTGTGGAGCCAAGCAATGCGGGCTCTTCGCCATCCCATGCGCAGTAAACGATGGTACGTTTAGGCTTCCATCCCGTTTTTAAAAGTTCACCAATTGCTTTCGCCTCTTCCAGCATAGCTGCTTGCCCGCTTATAGGATCTCCGGCCCCATACACCCAGGCATCATGATGGTTTCCACGCAGCACCCATTCATCGGGGAATGTGGAGCCTTTTATGGTGGCAACAACATCATAACAGGGCACCATATCCCAATTGAATTCAAGCTTTAAATGCACTTTCGTTTTATCATCGCCAATATGATAAGTAAAAGGCAGACCGCCCTGCCAGCCGGCAGGCACAACCTGGCCTTCCAATGACTCAAGCAAAGGCTTTGCATCATGATAACTGATGGGTAGTACAGGTATCTTTAAAAGATTTATAGCGTCTTCTTTTTTAATGCGTATTGCCGCGCTATCGGCGCCAATGCCTGGCGTTAAAGGATCGCCGGGATAAACAGGCATATCCATTACACTGCCACGCTGCACACCATATTCATTTTTGAAAGCGCCTTTGGGATAAACATCGCCGCTTGCATATCCATCATCACCGGGATCGCTGTAAATAATACAGCCAACAGCGCCATGTTCCTGCGCCACTTTTGGTTTAATGCCGCGCCAGCTTCGTCCATATTTTGCAATTACAATTTTACCTTTTACATCAATGCCAATCTCTGCAAGCTTTTCATAATCTGAAGGCAGGCCATAATTTACAAACACCAGCGGCGCTGTAACATCGCCGTCGGCGCTCCAGGCATTGTATGGCGGCAACTGATCTGCCAGGCCCGATGTTGCATCTTCTTTTAATGCAGGTTCTTTAAGCAAAGCTTTATATGTGGTGGGTGCAGTCATTTCAAGCAAACGTGTTTTAGGCGTTGGAAACAACACGGTATATTTTTCCAGATGCGCATCAAAACCATACGATTTAAAACGGTTGAGAATACTATCGGCAACAGCTTTGCTGCCTTTTGATCCAAGGTTATGCGGAACGGATGAAAGCTGCTTTATAGTTGATCCGATATGTTGTGCATTTAAAGCTGCATCGAATTTTTGCTCAGTTTGAATTTGAGCGGCAGTATTATTGGCCGGGAATCCGGTTATGGTTTGTGCCGAAATTGCTGTTGCAATAAATAACATTAAAAGCAGCATGCATCTTTTCATAGAAATTATGTTTTGATTTTTTAGACTGTTACAAATTAAACTGAAATTTTAATAACAGCTGACAGAAGCGCATTTCAAATTTTTTGCATGCGGGTGAGGACACGCGCCTGCAGAATCCATTCAATAGGATTTTTTATTGACAGTCCAGGCCTGCGCCAGTTGCCGTATATCACTTATCTCTAAAACATTTTTATCATAGCCAACCGTAACACAATTAATCATGGCTTTGCCCACCTGGTGCATGGTTAAAATGCTGTTTGGGGCAAACAACCTTATAATTTTTGCAAGAAATTTATATGCACTTTTCCAGTTGCGCTGGCCTTCAAATGGCAGCATTACACCGGGGCGGAAATTATATTCTGCTTTAAAACCAAGTTTTGCCAGGTCGTTTTCTGTTTTTCCTTTTACACGCGCCCACATTAAACGGCCTTGTTCCGTACTGTCGGTATGGCTGCCGGAAACGTATGTAAACACCATGTTATTATTATACTGTAACATCGTTTTTGCGAAAGCCAGTGTGGTGTCATAAGTAAGCCGGGTATATTCAGGTTCTTTCTTACCTACCGATGTAACGCCCGCACAAAAGAAACAGGCGTCATAACCTTGTATTTTATCTGCATATGCATCCAGTTTAAAAAAATCGGGCACTAATAATTCTTTTAGTTTGGGGTGCTGCATTTCATAATGCCTGCGGTTAATAATGAGCACTTCAGCAACTGCTGTGTTTTGCAAACATTCAAACAAAACACCTTCGCCAACCATTCCGGTTGCGCCTGTTATAATTACTTTTATACCTGGCATAATAATACAATTTTTACTAAGTTCGCATAAACAACCGAAGCTTTAATCAGCGCATCACCAAATATCTAAATCAATAACCAAATAACATGACAACGAAAAGCACCAATCTCATTTATTGGGTATCTACGATTCTTTTTTCAGGACTTATGATCTTTTCTGCTGTTGGCGGCATTGAACCCACCCAGCAAACTATACAAATTTTTCACGACTGGCTGGGTTATCCAATTTACTTCATTCAATTTATAAGCGTTGCCAAATTGCTCGGATCTATTGCTATTTTAATACCTGGCTTAAACAAAACATTGAAGGAATGGGCTTATGCAGGTTTGTTTTTCGATCTTGCCGGAGCCGTTTATTCCGGTGTGGCAAGTGCGGGAAAATTTGACCCCATGATACTTACCATGCTTGCATGGATAATACCTGGCATTGTATCGTATATATTCTGGCATAAGAAAATATCCGGCTGATTGTGCAGAGGACTTTTTGATGGTTTCCTGCGGTGATATGTTATCTGCGGAAACCTTTTGTATATTTGCAACTCTTTCAAAAAACAATATAAATGTAGAATAAGCTTCTTTAAGAAATAACATGTAACGATGTGCTGGATGCATATCAATTCCATTAATTTTTAAAGAAAGAAAATGCTTATTCTAAACAACCTCTCGTACATACATCCCGATAAACATTTATTGTTTGATAACATTAACCTGAATATTGCAACAGGCAATAAAGTTGCGCTGCTCGGCAACAACGGCGTTGGCAAATCAACCCTTTTAAAAATCATTGCAGGTTCATTGCTTCCGTCTCAAGGGTTTATTCAAACAGATGTAAAACCTTATTATGTACCGCAGGTTTTTGGCCAGTATGATCATCTTACCGTTGCACAGGCATTACAGGCTGCCGATAAATTAAATGCACTGCAGCAGCTATTAAACGGTGACACATCGGATGTTAATTATTCAGCATTGAATGATGACTGGACAATTGAAGAACGCTGCCATGAAGCATTACAATACTGGCGGATAAACGATGTTACGCTTCAACAGGCGATGAACACTTTAAGCGGCGGGCAAAAAACGCGTGTGCTGCTGGCAGGCATTTATGTAAACAGCCCGGAATTTATTTTACTGGATGAACCCAGCAATCATTTAGACACAGCAGGCAGAACCCTGTTATATGATTTTATTGAATCTTCAGCTTCCACATTATTAATAATAAGCCACGACAGGAAACTGCTTAACAAACTTGATACGGTTTGTGAACTTATGACTAACGGCATTAATGTTTACGGCGGCAATTATAATTTTTACGCTGAACAAAAAAAGCTGGAATTACAGGCACTGAATGAAGATGTACAGGATAAAGAAAAATCGTTGCGCAAAGCAAGAGAAAAAGAATACAAAACCATAGAACGGCAGCAAAAACTAAATGCCCGCGGCAAAAAGAAACAGGAGAAAGCAGGCCTGCCCACGATTGTGATGAACAGTTTTAGAAACAATGCAGAAAAAAGCACATCGAAACTTAAAGGCGTGCATGCGGCAAAAACCGCCGCCATTGAAGCGGAATTGCATGAATTGCGGAAATCCTTACCGGATATAGATACAATGCGGTTCGGCTTTGATGATGCCTTATTACATAAGGGTAAAATTTTATTCAGGGCAGCAGGCATTAATTTCGGTTATAATGGTGCTTTATTATGGAAGCACGATCTGAATTTTGAAATTATAAGCGGTGAGCGCATTGCATTGAAAGGCAAAAACGGTTCAGGCAAAACAACATTGATCAAAATAATACTGGGCAGGATAAAGGCCGTTAAAGGATCAGTTTACAGCGCTATTAATAATGCGGTATATATAGACCAGGATTATTCTTTAATTAATAATGACCTCAGCGTATATGAGCAGGCCGAACAGTTTAATACAGGAGCATTGCAGGAACATGAAATAAAGGTTAGGTTGAACCGTTTTTTGTTTACAAAAACATCGTGGGATAAATCCTGTGCCGGTTTAAGTGGCGGCGAAAGAATGCGTTTAATGCTTTGCTGTTTGACTATCGCTAACGAGTCGCCTGATATGATAATTTTAGATGAGCCTACCAATAACCTCGATATTCAAAACATCGAAATTTTAACAGCAGCCATTAATCAGTATAAGGGAACCCTGATTATTGTATCACACGATGCAATTTTTCTTGAAGAAGTTGGTATAACAAGAAACATTGAATTGATTTAGGAGACTATTTTCCGGGATTTAATCTTGTCTTTCCTCTTCTTCAATCAGGCCAACCGCATTACCGAACGGATCATGCACAACAGCCGTTTTAATGCCTTCGCCAACGCCGGCAATATCCATAACAATGGTTGCGCCCTGTTGGGTTAATTGTTTTACAGCCGCTTCAATATCGTCCACAGACCAATAAGCGATGGCCATATTGCCTTCATCAATATTTGTCATATCGGGATCGAGGCCAAGTTCACAACCGTTAATATCGAAACCCACATAAAAAGATTCGTCAAAATAAGGCTGAACGCCGGTAACATCCATGTACCATTGTTTTGCCTTTTGAATATCAGTAACGTGATAAATTATGGTGCGCAATTTTTTGAACATGCCAGGTATTTAATACTTCAAGGTTATATAATTGCCAGATAATTATCTGGCTGCAATTTTATCATTTCCAAACAAAATATTTTTCAGATCGGCTATTAATTCAAAAATTTCATTCTTTTTCTTAAGCGCCAGCATCACGCCAAGCTTCATTGCCCTTTTGCAAAGTTCGCTTTCATTATGATCGGTATAAATAATAACCGTAGCATCATTAATGAACCGCGCTCTAATAATCCGCTTAATGGTGTGGAAACTGTTTAATGCAGGCATATTTACATCTACAAATATGAAATCCGCCGGCTTAAGCCGCAGCGAATTTATGGCCTGGTCAACATTCTGGGCAAAACGGCAGGAATAGTTAATTTGCAGATCATTAAGTGCAAAGCCAAACATATCCTGGGTTCTTACGCTGTCATCAATCAACAATATATTTAATGGTTTAATCATTTTTGTAGCTCTAAATCCACATAAGTTTTATTATAAAAGGCTGCATCTTTTTTTTATAGTGCAACACTATTGCAAGACAGTATTAATGCGACAATTTGCATACCAATAAAGAGCGCTGATATGCTTTCAATATGGTTGATTTACATATATGTTATGAAAATTCACCGGCATAGATATTGATCAATGATTTGTGTAAAAAATACAATAACCATGAGCACCAGGGAAAATAAGAAAACTGTTGAAGAAGGTAAAAATGTACGCAACAAAAAAGAAGGCAAAACCAAGCCCGGTAATGCATCTTCAAAAAAAGGCAAAACCGTAAATAAACCTAAGATAAATACAGATGTGGACCAGGAATGAGTTAATGCAAATAAGTAGACATTCTTTAAGGATTATACTTCCGAATATAATCCCGCGATTTAAGACCTGATTCTTTTAAATCTTCATCTTTCCATCCACCATCAGATGATGCAGATTTTTGAAGTACAGAGCAGGTTTCATCTTTATCAGAAACGGACCATACAAGCCAGCTTATTTTATGCTGTTCGCACCATTCAATCCAGCGTTGCCATTCTTCATCGTTTAACGGGCCGTTGCCGGTGGCTTCCATGCCCGCGGATTCTGAAATAAAGATGGGAACACCTTTGGTCAATGCAGCGGCACAACGGTCACGCAACCATTGCTTATGCGTGGCCGCATAAAAATGAACGGTGTACATAATATTGGAGACATCTTTCAAAGGATCATCTGCAACAAGATTAATATCCTGGTCCCAATGCGGGTTGCCAACTAATATGATATTATCCGGATCAATTTTTCTTATGGTTGAAATTAATTCTGCTGAATAGGCTTTCACTTCATCCCAGGTTTCATAATCGGGTTCATTATACAATTCATAAATAATATTGGGCTTGCTGCCGTAATCTTCTGCCATTGTTATAAAAAAAGCTTTGGCTTCTTTTAAATTAATGTTGTGGCTGTGCCAGTCAACAATAACATAAATACCTTCCTTTATACAAGCTTCAACCACATTCCGGATAAGTTGTAGC
>JAEWBD010000213.1 GCA_023391315.1 Bacteroidota bacterium
CTACTACGCGGCTTTCGTTGTATTATCATAAACTTGGGGGCGGCGATACATTGGTTAAAAGGTTTATGCCAAAGGCTTTAACGTCGGCCAGCTCCAATACAATTTTAAGAGATTACACCGGCACTGAAATTCCTTCTTATGTAAACAGGCCAGACAGTAACCAGGATTTGATATTTATGCAAACCAGCCCGGGCACACGCGCTTTTATTAATATTTCCAATGTAAAGGGAATGCCTAATGTGATTGTGCACCGCGCAGAAATATTGATGAACCAGGTGCCTTATGCATCTAACGATACGTTGCTTTCACCACCTAACCTTTTCCTCGCTGCATATAATAAAGATTCAGCGCACCAGTTTATTATACCTTATGATATCAGCGTATATAACGGAAGCATAAATAACCTTACACAGTTTGGCGTTTCTCCAAGATTAAAGAACGGTGTATATAATTACAGTTTTGATATTTCAAGGTATGTACAGAATATAATAACCAGAAGTGATACCCTGTATAACCTGGTATTAACTGCCCCATACAATCAATATATTTATTACGATAACACTTTTCAATACGCGCTACCTATTTCGTCGCCTTCGCTTAATTATCCTGCCACAGGCCGGATCAGGCTGGGCGGTGGCAACAATAACAACAGCCAGTACAAAATGCGGTTACATATAGTGTATTCATTGCCCGAATAATTTTTCCTGCATAACACTATATTTGCAACTCCTAAAAAAAATATATGCCTTATTTATTTACGTCCGAAAGTGTATCTGAAGGACATCCTGATAAAATTGCAGACCAGATATCTGATGCTTTAATCGATAATTTTCTTGCCTTTGATGAGAACAGCAAAGTTGCCTGCGAAACGCTGGTAACAACAGGCCAGGTTATCCTTGCCGGCGAAGTAAAATCGAAGGCATATCTTGATGTGCAGGATATTGCACGCAACGTTATTCGCAAAATTGGTTATACCAAAAGCGAGTATATGTTTGAAGCGCATTCCTGTGGTGTGCTTTCCGCCATACACGAACAGTCGCCCGATATTAACCAGGGTGTTGACAGGGCCAGCAAAGAAGACCAGGGCGCCGGCGACCAGGGAATGATGTTTGGTTATGCCATTAATGAAACGGAAGATTATATGCCGCTGGCATTAAATATTGCACATAAACTTTTAATAGAACTGGCCGAACTGCGCCGTGAAAATAAAGACATAAAATACTTAAGGCCCGATGCAAAAAGCCAGGTTACACTGGAGTATTCTGATGATAACAAACCTGTAAGGATTGATGCTATTGTAATATCAACCCAGCATGATGATTTTGATACAGAAGAAAATATGCTTAAGAAAATTAAGCAGGACATGCTCGAGATTCTTATTCCAAGAATATTAAAGAAGAACCCTGAGTTTAAACCTTTATTTACAGATAGTATTACTTATCATGTTAACCCAACAGGTAAGTTCGTAATCGGCGGCCCGCATGGCGATACCGGTTTAACAGGCAGAAAAATTATTGTTGATACTTATGGCGGTAAAGGCGCCCATGGCGGTGGTGCCTTCAGCGGCAAAGACCCAAGCAAGGTTGACCGTTCTGCGGCTTATGCCACACGTCATATTGCAAAAAACCTTGTAGCTGCAGGTGTGTGCGATGAAGCGCTTGTACAGGTATCTTATGCTATAGGCGTTGCAAAACCCACAAGTATTAATGTAAAAACATTTGGCACATCAAAAGTTGATTTAACCGATGGTGAAATAAGCAAAAAGGTAGAAGCCATTTTCGATCTTCGTCCATATTTTATTGAACAGCGTTTAAAGCTGCGCAATCCTATTTACAGCGAGACTGCAGCTTACGGGCACATGGGCCGTAAAAATGAAGTAGTTGAAAAAACATTTACCTCTCCTGAAGGCAAAAAGGTTAACAGAAGCGTTGAATTATTTACCTGGGAAAAGCTTGATTATGTTGATAAGATAAAAGAAGCTTTTGACTTATAATAATAATCAAATCATTCATCAAAAAAAATGACGGCCTTTTATAAGCCGTCATTTTTTTTATAATTTTTCAATTTCGTAAAAGATTATTTCTTTAGTTCAAACACCAATGCCTGCAATGAATCAATGGTAATGGGAGAGGAGATTGCATGTGAAGTATTATCCAGCACATTTACGGCATTTGTAAAGCCTGAAGTACGTTCAGCATACTTTGAAAAATCAACTGCTTGCTGTTTATCGCTTGTATTTAATACAATCATGATGGTTTGATTTTCATCATACCTGAAGTAAACATATAGCCCGTCAACAGGTAAATATTGCATGAGCTTGCCCGTCTTTAATGCTGATGAATTCTTTCTGAAGTTGGCCAGCGTTTTTATTAATGATTGAACAGATAACTGATCTGCATTTAAGTTCTTTCCTGTAAAAGCATTTGCACTATCGCCATTCCATCCACCCGGAAAATCAAGCCGTACCCAGCCGTCAGGATTGGTAACACCTTTCATTAATACTTCATCGCCGTAATACATTTGCGGAATGCCACGGCAGGTGAGCAGCCATATAAAGCCCATTTTATCTTTTTGCAAATTTTCATTCACCACAGAATACCAGCGGCTGAGGTCATGATTATCTAAAAAAATAACATTGCGTGTTGGGTCTTTGTATAAGAAATCATTGCTTAAAGTGATGTAAAGTTTATTTACGCCATCCGTCCATCCGAAAGCTTCATTCATCGCCGGCTGAATGCCATAAAACAAACATTGAAAATCTGTAATGCCCTGCAGGTTGCTTTTAAAAGGTGTATTGATATTATTCTCTGCAAAGTAAGCTTCATTCGCGGTGCCATGTACCCAGGCTTCACCAAACATGGTTATATGCGGGTATTCATCTGTGAGGGCTTTATTACAGCGGTTCATAAACGCAAGGTCGTTATAAATATAAGTATCAATGCCCCAGCCATCCACTCCAAACTCTACAACCGAATAAATGGCA
>JAEWBD010000214.1 GCA_023391315.1 Bacteroidota bacterium
GTTCTAAGCACAATAAGAATTAATATTTCTGACAACAAACTTTCCATAAACCAGCCCGTTCTAAACGTTTGAGGGCTCGCATGAAAATAGTAATATAAAATGCCAAATGTTATAAAATCGAATAAAGAGCTTTGTAATCCGAAAATGATCATAAAACGGCGTATGTATTTTATGTTCCATTTTCGTGGCGTAGTTACAAGTTCTTTATCCACATTATCTGATGCAATGGCGATTGCAGGCAGATCGCTCAAAAAATTATTTAATAAAATCTGCACAGGCAGTAATGGCAAAAAAGGCAATATTATAGAAGCTATAGCCATGCTTATCATATTACCGAAATTGGCGCTTGTGGTTACATAAATATATTTCATGGTGTTCATGAAAGTTTTCCTGCCTTCTTCAACGCCTTCACGAATCACATCAATATTTTGGTCAAGCAAAACAAGATCTGCGGCTTCTTTTGCCACATCTACGGCATTATCAATTGATATACCCACATCTGCAGCTTTTAAAGCATTGGCATCATTAATCCCATCGCCCATATAGCCCACTGCGTGGCCGGTTTGCTGTAATGCTTTTACAATTCTTTCTTTTTGTTCAGGCACAACTTCTGCAAATACATCAGCCTGCCTTGCATGCATACGCAATACATCATCACTCATGTTTTCCAGGTCATTTCCCGTAATAATTTTTTCCGCATTTAATTTGATTTGCGCCGCAAGATGCTTTGCCACAAAATGATTATCCCCGGTAATAATCTTTAAGGTAATGCCGGCTTCTTTTAACCGGTTAATTGATTCAATAATCCCTTTTTTAGGAGAATCGGATAATGTAAGAAAGCCAAGAAATATCATATCCTTTTCATCCTCTTTATTTATAACCGGGTCGTTACTTACATCTTTATAACAAATAGCAATTACCCTGTAACCCTGTCCGCTCAGGTTTTCATATTGCGTCTGGATAGAGTCTTTTATCGTATCACTTATAACTTTTATTTCATTATCTGCGCTTTCAAACCTGGGACAAACAGCAAGCACGTTATTTACTGCGCCTTTTGTAATCATAATGTGGCTGTCACCAATGGTAACAACAATGCTTAAGCGCTTACGTTGAAAATCATAAGGCACTTCATCGGTTTTGTGATAACCATTTATGCTTATCCCTGAAGCATTTTTAATAGCTTCATCAATAGGGTTATAAAAGCCAGTTTGGAAGCTTGCGTTTAACAAGGCATATAATAAAACTTTATCGTTTTGTTTTCCATTATAATCAATTGCAGCATTAAGTTTTACAATGCCTTCTGTAAGCGTCCCCGTTTTATCGCTGCATAAAACATCAATCTCGCCAAGATTTTGAATAGCGCTTAATTTTTTTACGATTACCTTTTTGTTTGCCATGCGTTTGGCGCCGGCGGCTAAAGTAATTGTAATGATGGCAGGCAATAGTTCAGGCGTCAACCCAACAGCCAAAGCCAGCGCAAATAAAACAGAGTCAAACAGAGGTTTATGAAGGGAAAGATTAATGATTAGGATGGCAACTGAAATAACGATGGTTAAATACATGAGCAGGTAACCAAATTTGATGATACCTTTTTCAAAGGCAGTGGGTGCCTGTTCTTTCTGAAGGGAATAACCGATTTTGCCAAGGATAGTTTTGTCTCCTGTAGTTACGGCAAGTACAGTCGCGGTACCGTTGATAACACTTGTGCCTTTAAATACTGCATTGGTAACTTTTGATAAAGGCGCCCTTACATTGCAATCACCGGTAAATTTTTCTGCAGGAAAAGATTCGCCCGTAAATACGGATTCATTTATGTGCAGATCATTTGACTGAACGATATAACAGTCGGCAGGAATAATATCGCCGGCATTTAACAGGATAATATCGCCCGCAACTACTTCATCAACCGGAATTTCTTTTTCAATATTATCTCTTTTTACAGACGCTTTGTTGTGCACCAGCCGGCGGAGTTCCTGAACAGCGCGGCCCGCACTCCGTTCCTGGAAAAATCCCAGGATACCTGTGAGTAATAATACAATAAGGATGATGATGCTTTCTGAATATTCACCCAAAACGGTTGAAAGTATAACGGCAAAGACCAGCAATAATATTAAGGGATTCTTATACTGTGATAAAAGCAGTATTAAATCATTTGTCCAGGGCTTTTTAATTTTGGTTTTATCAGCATGCTGCGATCGCTTTTGATAAACTTCAGCTTCAGTTAAACCTTCTTTACAGGTATTTAACTGGTGATATAATTCAGTTGCAGTATGCGTCCAGAAAAATTCCAACGATACAATTATTTAAAAGAAGCGTAAGCGTATTTCCTAATAATGGGTAATGAAAACCGGCATGTTTAAGGTTTTCAAAAGAATGTCCGCAGTGCTGCGGCTAAAAAAATTCTTTCTTCCGTAAGCGCCCATCACCAGTATTTTATTTCGCTGCGAAAGAAATTTTTTAAATAGTTCTGTTTCAGCACTACCAACCAAGGTGTCATAGTGAACAGCGCCATAATGCATCATTAAAAATTCCTTCAGTTTTTTCTTTTCGGTTATATCATGTTCTTCCTGATCCAGTACCTGCAAAACGGTGGTTTTTACATCCGTTAATTCAGGAAAGAGATAAATGAATTGTTTCATTGCAAAAATTGACGAATCGGTACCATCATAAGCAAAAACCACTTCATTAATTTCATCAAAATCAAATGGGGTAACAATTACCGGGCATTTTGCATGTTCCAATAATTCTTTTACAAATTGCGAAGGCCATCCATCGTACCCGTTAAAAGTTGTATTGCCATCGGTTAATATTATGTCAGCATACAAACTTTCATTAACTATTCCCTGCAAAGGGTTGCCCTGGATATGACGAACTGTATGCCGGGCGTCATTATGCAAACACCGGTTACTGAAAATATCTGCATTAGCCGCAATTTCTGCCGGCAACGCTGTTTCATAATCGTTGTTTTCCACAAGCACTAACCGTTCGGCCAGTTCTTTTTTTTGTTTTTGTTCAAGTAAAAAGCCTATTAGCGGCGAGCGCATAAGATTGGCTATATAGCAGCCGAAATCGACAGCAGAAGTTTTTATATCATTGGCATTTGTTGCCAGCAGAATTCTTCGCATAAAGATTATTTTCGGTTTATTATTCAGGTACCAGGTCGTTTTCATGTATAGCCATCAGCGGTACATCGGTATAAAAAATAAAATCTTTCGACTGAGATTTATGAAAAGGGCCATGTTTTTTGGGTATAATGATTAGCAGGTCTATATTATGTTCTTTTACAAGATCTGTTATGCCTATGATTGTATCATTATTTTTCACAACATGGAACTGGGGGTTTAAAGCAATCAGGCGATGGTCAAGCGATAAACTGTCAACGCTATCCCGGTTAATAGCTTTCTCATTCTTTGCGGCATGTAAAACTTCAAGCTCTGCATTAAATAATTTTACGATTGATTCTATTTCTTCTACGGGCACATCGTAAACGTTCTTTAAATCTGCAGCCAGCGCTATTTTTTTTATTGCCTGATATTTTGCATTATGGGGCACAACAATTACCGGGCAGTTTAAATGCTTTGCACTGTAAACAGTAGTGCTCCCCAGGAAAAAACGGTCAAGCGCACTGCTGCTGTGCGTTGCTATGACCACTGCAAAGGGTTTTATCGTTTTGCATAACTCTTTTATCTGTTGTTCAGGAGAACCTAAAATGTTTTTCGTCCTGATATTAACTTTGTTATTAACCGCTGCAAGTAGTTTCGTTTTCAACGTTTGTAATTCTTTCTCTATTCCGGCTTCGTCAAACGCACTGTCTGTAACAGGATATTCGGCAACTGCAATGGGCAATTCCATTATATGCAGCAATACCAGGTCAGCTTTAATATCTGCTGCCAGTTCCGCAGCATATAAGGAGGCATTTTCTGCTACCGTTGAAAAATCTACGGGGGCAATTATTGTTTTCATATTAATTTTTTTATAGCATGAAATTAATCAGGCCGCAAAGCAGTTTAACTGACGTTGATCAGGAAGAATGATGACTTTGGTTATAAATGAAATTTAGCCTGGTTCAGCATTCAATATTCGATTTTTAGTGTTTAACTTTGTGAGCCTTGAAGAAATTAATCTCAATATTATTCTTCTTAGTTTACCTGTTTACAACAACAGAATTTTACCAGTTTATAAAGCTGCCAATGTTATTTGAACATTTGCAGGCGCATGAAGCAGGTAACAAAAATGAAACTTTGTGGAGCTTTATTGATGAACATTATCTTAAACCCGTTGATAAAAATCCTGATGCAGCAGCAGATATGCAACTGCCTTTTAAAGAGCAAAACCCTTCAGTAGCCTACAATATTTCAACTACCGTCCTCATTCAGACACAATCTTTTTTTGTTATAAAACCGGTTGAACTAATTACCACAGATTTTCCTCAATACACACAATCTTTTTCTCATTATACGTATGGCCCTAACATCTGGCAACCTCCCAAAAGCTGTTAGTTTATTTTTTATTTGAAAGAATTATATGCATGCATGTTTGCGTGCCTGCCTTTGATTAATCAGTAATCAAACTTATGAATTAACAGAACAGAATTATGCTGAATAAGATAATTGAGTTTTCCGTGAGGAATAAACTTATTATCGGGCTCTTTGTTATGGCGTTGGTTGTCTACGGAATTTTCCAGGTACAGCAACTGCCCATTGACGCGGTGCCCGATATAACGAATAACCAGGTGCAGGTTATAACTACAGCGCCCGCCTTTGGAGCAACCGATATTGAAAACCTCGTAACATTTCCCATTGAACTTGCCAACAGTAATATTAGCGGGCTGCAACGAATAAGAAGTTTTTCACGTGCCGGCCTGTCTATTGTTACCATCATTTTTAATGATGATGTGGATGTGTATTGGGCAAGACAGCAGGTTGCTGAGCGTTTGCAGCAGGTGCAAACGCAAATCCCGCCGGGCATTGGCACACCGGCATTGGGGCCTATTACAACAGGGCTTGGAGAGATATATCAATATGTAGTTCACCCTAAAAAAGGATATGAGAACAAGTATGATAAAACGCAGTTAAGAACAATACAGGATTGGATAGTGCGCCGCCAGTTGTTAGGTGTAAAAGGTGTTGCTGAGGTAAGCAGTTTTGGCGGTAATCTTAAGCAATATGAAGTAGCTGTTGACCCGAACAAATTAAAATCTTACAACATCAATATCACCGATGTTTTTGATGCTTTGCAGAACAACAATCAAAACACGGGCGGCGCTTACATTGAAAAAGGCCCGGCTGTGTTATTTATCAGAAGTGAGGGCATGGTGAACTCTGTTGATGATATCAGTAACATCACTATTAAAACCGGCAACAGCAGAACACCATTATTTATACGCGATGTGGCGAAAGTGCAGCTTGGTTATGCTACGCGGTACGGTGCAATGTGTTATGATGATAAAGGAGAAGTGTCCGGCGCTATTGTAATGATGCTGAAAGGTGCAAACAGCAATGAAGTTATCAGGAATGTAAAGGAAAAAGTTGCAGATATACAAAAAACTTTGCCTGAAGGTGTTGTGATAGAACCTTTTCTCGACAGGACAAAGATGGTGAACAATGCTATTCATACGGTTGAAAAAAATTTGATTGAAGGCGCCATTATTGTTGTGTTTATCCTTGTTCTTTTTCTGGGAAACATTCGTGCCGGTTTGCTCGTTGCCTCAGTTATTCCTTTATCCATGTTGTTTGCAATTATACTTATGAATGTATTTGGTGTTAGCGGTAACCTGATGAGTTTGGGCGCTTTGGATTTTGGATTGATAGTAGATGGTGCTGTGATTATTGTTGAAGCCGTAATGCATCACATAGCGCACAGCCACAAACTTGCCACGTCGACAAAAATAACACAGTATGAAATGAATGGCATTGTAAATGATGCAGCCGGCAAAATGATGAACAGCGCTGTATTTGGTCAAATCATCATCCTGATTGTTTACGTTCCCATCTTTACCTTACAAGGCATTGAAGGCAAGATGTTCAGGCCAATGGCCCAAACTGTAGCATTTGCCCTGCTTGGCGCATTTATTCTTTCGCTCACTTACATTCCTATGATGAGCGCATTAGTGCTGAGCAAAAGAGTAAAAACAAAGCAAAACATTTCGGATAAAATAATGCTCCGCCTCGAAAATCTTTATCAGCATACACTAAAGAAAGTATTACATTATCCTAAAACTGTTGTTGGCGTTGCTGTGGCAATGTTTGTTTTCGCCATTATTATTTTTAACCGCCTTGGCGGTGAATTTATCCCGCAAATTGAAGAAGGCGATTTTGCTGTTGATACAAGAGTGCTTACAGGCAGCAATCTTAATACAACCATTAACAGCACACAACAGGCAGCGCATATTTTAATGCAGTTTCCGGAAGTGGAAAAAGTGGTTACAAAGATTGGCAGTGGCGAAGTGCCGACAGACCCGATGCCTATGGAAGCAACGGATATGATGGTGATATTGAAAGATAAAAAAGAATGGACAACCGCAAATTCATTTGATGACCTTGCCGATACGATGACTAAAGCATTGGACGCAGTGCCCGGTATCACCACCAGTTTTCAATATCCTGTTCAAATGCGGTTTAACGAGTTAATGACAGGTGCAAGACAAGACGTTGTTTGTAAAATTTTTGGCGAAGACCTGAATGTACTGGCAGATAATGCGCAGAAGCTTGCAAAAATTGTAAGCACGGTAAAAGGCAGTGCCGATTTATATGTTGAACCGGTTACCGGCATGCCGCAGATCATTGTGAAATATAACCGCAATGCGATTGCCCAATATAATTTAAACATCAGTGATGTGAATAATGTATTGAATGCTGCATTTGCCGGAAAGAGCGCCGGGGTTGTGTTTGAAGGCGAGAAGCGCTTTGACCTGGTAGTAAAACTGGAGCCAAACGAAAGGCGGAATCTGGGGAATGTTCAGAATCTTTTAATACCGGCACCCAATGGTACACAGGTGCCTTTATACCAGTTAGCTGATGTGCAGATTATAAATGGCCCTAATCAAATACAAAGGGAAGACAGCCACAGGAGAATTGTTGTGGGTTTTAATGTAAAAGGCCGCGATGTGCAAAGCATCGTAAATGAACTGCAGCAAAAAGTAAATGCGCAGTTAAAACTACCGCCGGGATATTATGTTACATACGGCGGCGAATTTGAAAATCTAATTGCAGCTAAAAAACGATTAAGTGTTGCCGTGCCTGCATCACTGGTTATGATATTTTTACTATTGTTTTTTGCATTGAATTCCGTAAAGCAAGGCTTATTAATTTATACAGCCATTCCTTTATCGGCCATTGGTGGTATATTTTTTTTAGCGCTGCGTGGATTACCATTCAGTATCAGTGCAGGTGTTGGGTTTATTGCATTATTTGGTGTTGCCGTATTGAATGGAATTGTATTGATAGCTGAATTCAATCGTCAAAAAGAATATGGTTATACCAACATTTATCATATTGTAATGAATGGCACAAGACTGCGGTTGCGGCCTGTATTGATGACTGCTTCTGTTGCATCACTGGGTTTCCTGCCGATGGCATTAAGCACCGGCGCTGGCGCTGAAGTTCAAAGACCTTTGGCAACCGTCGTTATTGGTGGATTACTTACAGCAACTTTTCTCACCTTATTTGTACTGCCGGTATTGTTTGTGGCATTTAAAGGAAAGAAACAGAAAACAAAAGTCTCTTCTATGAAAGTCTTGATTTTATTAATAATTGCAATGTGTGCAACAGGATTGCATGCTGAAGCTCAAACAAAAATATCATTGCAGGCGGCCATTGATACAGCGTTGAAAAATAATCTTGCTGTTAAAAATGAAATGCTGAAAGCAAAGTATCAGCAAGCATTAATTAAATCATCAGCAATGATACCGCAAACGAATGTAACAGCAGAATTCGGGCAGGTGAACAGTGCTTACTTTGATAATCGTTTTAGCATTAGCCAGTCTATAAATTTTCCAACCGTTTACTCCAATCAGAGGAAAGTATATGAAGAAGAACTGCAAAATGCATTATTAAATAAAACATTGCAGCAGCACGAAATAAAAAAAGAAGTTACGCAGGCTTTTTATCAGTTCGTCATACAAAAAGAAAAAGAAAAATTGTTATTAAGCGCTGACAGCAATTATGCAATATTCCTAAACAAAGCAGTTCTGCGTTTAAAAACCGGTGAAAGCAATATACTGGAGAAAACAACAGCAGAAACGCAACGCGGAAATATTCAATTGCAGCTGCATTCGTTACAACAACAAATGGAGGTTACAAAAGCCCGGTTTCAATATTTATTAAATACAAACAATGATGTTGAACCAGCCGCCGATACAATCGCAGCAACTATTCCTGTGGTTTTGGATAGTTCGATGCTGGCGCAGCACCCGCTATTGCAGGTTTACCAGCAGCAGGAAAAAATTGCAGCAGCAACCACGAGATTGGAACGCTCAAAGTTGTTGCCTGATTTAAGTGTTGGTTATTTTAGTCAAACCTTCCGCGGTGTTGGCCCGGATGAAAAGACCTACTCGTCCTCAGACAGGTTTAATGCATTCCAGGTTAGCGTTGGCGTACCCATATTTTCCGGCGCACAAAAAGCAAAAGCTAATGCGGCAAAAGTGAATGAAGAAATTGCAGCGAATAATTTCAACCTGCAATTGCAAAACCTGCAAACACAATACCGCAGTGTGTTACTGCAGTATAACAACAATTTGCAGGCGGTAAATTATTACCGGCAAACAGCCCTGCATAATGCCGATACCATTATGCAAACGGCCAACCTCCAGTTTACTGATGGCGATATTAATTACCTCGATTGGGTTGTATTAACCAATGAAGCCATAAGTATTCAAAACAATTATCTGGAGGCCGTGCAGGCTTTGAATGAAAGCGTTATTTATATCAACTATTATGTTTCAAACCAAGAGAAATGAAAACAGAAGTAATTATCATATTAATATCAATATTCTTTATTGCCTGTAACAGCAGCACAAAACAGCAGGAGCAAACAAAAGCAGTTTTGCCTGATTCAACGGGCAATGTTGTGGTGTTAACCGATGCCCAGATGCAGGCTGCCCAGTTGCAGGCCGATACATTGCAGCAGCAGCAATTATCATCCATTATAAAAGTAAACGGCAGCATTGATGTGCCGCCACAAAACATAGTTTCGGTAAGTGTGCCTTTGGGAGGTTATTTAAAATCAACCCAATTACTGCCGGGCATGCATGTAAGTAAAGGAGAAGCGATTGCTGTAATGGAAGATTTGCAGTATATACAGATGCAGCAGGAATATCTCAACACAAAATCTCAGCTCGTATATGATGAAGCGGATTATAACAGGCAAAAAGAGCTTAATAAAAGCAAAGCGGCCAGTGATAAAAGTTTTCAGCAGGCGCAGTTGAAATATAATAGCAGCAGAACTACATTGAATGCTTTGGCACAAAAGCTAAAACTTATTAATATTCATCCTGAACAATTGAATGCTGATAATATTTCAAAAACCATCAACGTTTATTCGCCTATCAATGGTTTTGTATCAAAGGTTGATGTAAACATTGGGAAGTATGTAAATCCGCCTGATGTTTTATTTGAATTGGTAAACCCCGATGATATTCATCTTAACTTAAAAGTTTTTGAGAAGGATGTTAACAAGCTGAAAATAGGCCAGCACTTAACGGCATATACTAATAATGATACAGGCAGGCGTTATGATTGTGAGATCATTCTCATCAGCAAAGACATATCTTCCGATAGAACTGTTGAGGTGCATTGTCATTTTAAAGATTTCGATAAAAATTTGTTGCCCGGCATGTACATGAATGCAGATATTGAAGAGAATAATGTAAAAGTTTTTGCTGCGCCTGAAGATGCTGTTGTAAATTTTGAAGCGAAGAATTATCTGTTTGTTATTACCGGCAATAATAAATTTGAAATGGTGCCGGTAACAACCGGCATCAGCGAAAAAGGGTTTGTTGAAATAAAGAATGCAACTCCATTAAAAGGCAAACAAATTGTAACAAAGGGCGCTTATACTTTATTGATGAAGCTGAAAAATACGGGAGAGGATGAAAATTAAGTTAAACTTTTCTTGTATGCCGGCAGGTTGGCCAATCTTTTGAATGCGCCCAACCTTTTTCCGGAAATTTACATCTTTACTTTTAAAATATTATAGTTGGCGGAGATCTTGGTACAGATCATTAACGGGTGCATAAAGGGTGAAAAAAATGCGCAGGCAGCCCTTTATAATATGTATTGCCGTAAAATGATGGGTCTTTGCATGTGGTATGCGAAAAATAAACAGGAAGCCGAGGAAATTTTACAGGATGGATTTATGCTGGTGTTTGGCAATATGCATAAATATGCCGGTAAAGGCTCTTTTGAGGGCTGGATAAGGCGCATAATGATTAATGCTGCGCTGGCAAAATACAGGGGGAAGCGGAGTAATATAATGCACCTGGTGATTGATGAAGCCAAAGACGATCCGGGTTTTGCCGAACTTCCCTTAACAGAATCCCTGCTTGAAGAAAAAGAATTGCTGGCATTGATCCAGGGCCTTACGCCTGTTTACCGCATGGTATTTAACTTATATGTTTTTGAAGGGTTTAAACATAAAGAAATTGCAGAGCAGCTTGGCATTACAGAAGGAACCTCCAAATCGAACCTGGCAGATGCCCGCGCAATTCTGCGTAAAAAAATTATTCAACAACAAAAAACCTCGTTGGGATGAACATTTTGCCTATGAATAAAAATTTACACGACGACGATGATTTGTTCAGAAAAGCTTATCAATCTTATGAAGATGAGCCTTCCCCTGAAGTATGGGAAAAAATAAATGCGCAGCTAGATAAAAGAGATGCGCTCTATTTCAAAAACCGCACGGCCATGTGGAAAAGAATTGCTGCTATGCTGTGTGTATTGCTAAGTGCTTTTATTGCCTATGAATTGTTTTTTGCCGGTAACCGCAGCAGCAGCCCGGACGATAATAACCTTGCGGGCAAACATACTTTAGTACAACAGGAAAACAGCACTGTGAAAAAACAGCAGGATTCATTTGCCGGTGTGCATGATTCGATATTCATGACCAACTCTGCTCGTACTGGCCTAACAGCAAACAAAAAAACCGGTAGGTATGCATACAAAAAAACAAGCGGAATTGATTACAAAAAATCTTTTTATGCTTTACCCGGAAAGAGTGCCGCGCATGCAAACGATGAAAGCATAGCTAAGTCTGAACCTGGCAATAATCAGCACCTGCAAGGTTTTTATAATACCGACAGCCTGGATGAAACGGCTTTTTCTGCTAATAAAATAAATGCGGATGAAAAACAACCGGCTGTTGCTTCTGAACAAAATAACAGCGATACGTCTTTTAATACAACCAATACAATTGCCGGAAAAACAACAGCGCCTGCCAAACAGGTATTTTCCAAATACTTGAGTCTTACACCT
>JAEWBD010000312.1 GCA_023391315.1 Bacteroidota bacterium
ATATTCCCTGAATGGACAGGTAACCATTAGCATTGTTTTGAATGCCGACGAAAAAGAATTGGGTGAAGTGGTGGTAACGGCTTTGGGTATAACAAGGCAAAAGCGATCTTTAACCTATGCCACACAAAGCCTGAAAGGTGAAGATTTAAGCAACTCCCGCGAAGTAAATGTTACCAGCGCCATGAATGGTAAAGTGGCCGGTTTAACGATCAATAAAACCAATTCAGGGCCCGGCGGTTCCAACAGGATTATTTTTCGCGGCAACCGTTCCATTGGCCGCACGAATCAGCCACTGGTGGTGGTAGATGGTGTGCGTATAGATAATTCTGCCAAGGCAGGCGCGGACGTTGCTTTGTTTGGGGCAAGAGATGATGGCGACGGCATCTCCAACATTAACCCCGACGATATTGAATCAATGACTGTGCTGACCGGCGCCTCTGCAGCCGCGTTATATGGTTCAGATGCTTCCAACGGTGCCATTATTATAACTACCAAAAAGGGAAGAATTGGCAAAGGCATTGGCATACAGGTATCAAGCTCTGCAGCTATGGAAAATCCCCTGGTCTTACCTGATTTTCAGAATAAATACGGCCAGGGTGATGCCGGTATTTTTGTACCGGCCAGCGCCAATAGCTGGGGCCCTGAAATGAGCGGGCAGAATGTAACCGACTGGACGGGTAAAACCCAGCAGCTTACAGCGCAATCAAATAATGTGGATGATTTCTTTCGCACCGGAACAGAGTTCATTAATTCAGTAGCTGTTTCTGCCGGAACCGAAAAAGCGCAGACTTATTTTTCTTATACCAACACTTTAAGCAATGGCATTTTACCGAATAACAGTTATAAACGAAACAATGTGCTGCTGCGGCAAACTACGCAGTTGGCAAAAAGCCTGTCACTTGATGTTAAAGCCAATTATATAGCGGAAGATGTGGAGAACCGCCCACTTACCGGCGCCGGCAACCGCATCACTTCTACGCTGTATGCTATGCCGCGAAGCCTTCGTTTGAGTGATATTAAAAACTTTGAAACCTTACATGAAGATGGTGCGCTTACCCAGAATTACTGGGCAACGCCATCGCCGTCTTTTCAAAACCCATACTGGAGCGCTCATCGCAACTTATACACCCGCAAACGCGACCGTTTTATCGGCCTGGCTGCATTGCGATATCAATTAACACCTGAATTGAGTATACAGGTAAGAACAAGCCTGGATTATTATACAGACATCGGCGAGGAAAAAGATTATAACGATACATACTGGCTCACTGATTATCCCGGGCAGGGCAATTATATACTTAATAAAGAATCAAACAGACAGTTTAATAATGATATATTGTTATCTTATAACAAAAACTTTGCTGATAAATTCAATCTTACCGTAAATGCCGGCGCCAGTATTGAACAATATCATTTTGAAAGAACAACGCTGAATAACCAGGGCTTGAATGCACCCAATATTTTTGCCACTTCCAATGCAGTTTCATTATCCAATAGTGTAAACAATTATATTCCCTACGCACCTTTGGCCCGCACCGAAAAACAATCAGTATATGCATCGGCGCAATTAGGTTATAATGATTATTTATTTCTTGACCTTACCGGCCGCAACGACTGGAATTCCACGCTGCCTGTAAAAAATGCTTCTTACTTCTTTCCATCTGCAGGCATCAGTGCATTGCTGAATGAGATACTTCATTTACCGGTTGCCATTTCCATATTGAAGCTGAGAACTTCTTACGCATTTGTAGGCAACGGCACCGGCTTTAATGAACTAAAACCTGTTTATTCATTAGCACCAGGCGGTAACAATGGTTTTTTATTAATTGACGGCACACTGCGCAATGCAAACCTGAAGCCGGAAGAAACCCATTCTTTTGAAGTGGGGTTGGATGCCGGGTTTATTGACAACAGGATCGGTTTCCAGACAACCTATTATAATACCAATACCATTAACCAGATATTGACCATACCTGTGCCTGCCGCATCGGGTTATGCAACGCGTATTATTAACGCAGGTAAAATTCAGAACAAGGGTATTGAATTGCTGGTGAGTGCCCAGCCGGTGCGGTTAAAAAATTTTAACTGGAAGATGCAATTCGTTTTTGGCTCTAATGTTAATAAAGTAATCCGGCTTGATTCATTGCAGCCAAAAGTTTCATTGAGTTCGCCCCAGGCATTAGGTTCTATTATTGTGGAAGAAGGAAGAAAATACGGCGAATTATATACTTCCAGCCTTCAGCGCGATGATAAAGGCAATGTTGTGGTGGATGCAACAGGCAAGCCATTATTAATAACCGATCAAACTAAATATGCGGGCAATTTTAATCCAGACTGGACGGCGGGTTTTTCCAATACATTTCAATATAAAAACTGGTCATTATATTTTTTAATTGATGAAAGAAAAGGCGGCACGATCATTTCGGGCACGCAGGCTTTAATGGCGTCTGCAGGCACATCGGCGGTTACGGAAGCCAACAGGGAAACAGGTTTTGTTATTCCCAATTCTGTAACAGCAGATGGTGGCAAGAATACACAAGCTATTACAGCGCAGGATTACTGGATGCAGGTGGCCAGCAATAATATCGGCGAGTTGTTTGCTTACAGCGCCACCAATATCCGTTTGCGGGAAGCGAGCATTACTTATGCATTTCCGTCGGAGAAACTGGCCGCTTCTTTTATTAAAGGCATACAGCTTTCCCTCGTTGGGCGTAACCTGTTTTTCTTTAAAAACAATGCAAAAGGCATTGACCCGGAAACGGCGCTGGGAACCGGCAATAACCAGGGTATTGAATATGCTTCGCTGCCCAGTACACGCAGCTATGGCCTGTACCTCAAATTCAATTTTTAATCTTAATCAAATTGAAGTATGAACACAAATCTTTCATTTCATAATATAGTCAAAAGCTGCAGCGCTATCATCATTTTTGGGTTGATAACCTTAACGGCCTGTACCAAAAAGTTTGATGAGATCAATACTGATCCAACCACGTTCAGCAGCCTTACGCCGGCTACTATTCCCAATGCTTTTGCCAAAGCTGAATACCAGGGCATTTATGGCGATCCCGGCATTTATCAGCTTGCCCGCAACCTGTTTGTAGATTTATGGAGCCAGTATTATGCTACGATAGATCCCGGCGTTTCGCCAGACAGGTATGTGCAGCGTAAAGACTGGGAATTTTACCAGTGGCTTTCTATGTACAGCAGCGCTTATCCTACTTTAAAGCAAGTGATTGATGCAACAGAAAATAAAGATATACCTGCCAATGCTGTAGCCAAAGTATGGAAGGTGTATATCTTTCATTCCAATACAGATTTTTATGGCCCCGTTCCTTACTTCCAGGCGGGCAGCGGGCAGTTCAGTATTCCGTATGATGCGCAAAAAGATATTTATTATGATATGTTTAAAGTGCTTGATACGGCGGTAACTGCGCTTAAAACGGCAGATGCCTCAGCGAAACCGTTTGGAGATAATGATTTAATTTATCATGGTGATATAACCAAATGGCTTAAGCTGGCAAATACATTGCGTTTGCGTTTGGCATTGCGCATTTCTTTTGTTGAACCGGATAAGGCAAAAGAAGAAGCCGAAAAGGCAGTTGCAGATGGCGTTATGACTTCGAATGATGACAATGCAATGATGGATGTGGCCACCGCATCGCCTAATGGATTGAACTTAATGTCGCCCTGGGGCGGTTTTCGCATGAGCGCTTCCATGGAAAGTTACCTTAAAGGTTTTAGCGATCCGCGCATGCCTGTTTACTTCAGCCCTGCGCCCGATGATAATGAATATCATGGCATCCGTAACGGGTTATCAGTGGCGCAACTGGCCGGTGCAAATCCCGGTGGTGCCGGTAATAATATTTCCAATATCGGCCCCGGCTGGAACCCTGATCTTGCTGCTTCCAATAAACTTACAGTAATGTATTCGGCAGAAGCCTATTTTTTAAGAGCCGAAGGCGCTTTGAACGGATGGAATATGGGCGGCACTGCAAAAGAGTTGTATGAAAAAGGTATAACGAATTCCATGCAGCAATGGGGTATAAGTAATGCGGCCATACAAACTTATCTTCAAAGTACATCATTGCCTGCTAAGCCAGGTGATTATATGAATTCACCGGCTGTGTCAGACATACCGGTAAAATTTTCTGATGACCCTGAAAAGCAGCGCCAGCAAATAGCTACACAGAAATGGCTGGCCTTGTTTCCCGATGGTATTGAAGCCTGGGCCGAAGTACGCCGCACCGGTTACCCGCAACTTTACCCGGTTGTAAATTCAGACAATCCTGATGTGCCGGCCAGTGAAATAATTAAACGCTTTACGTTTATCGACCTGGAATATGAATCGAATAAACAGGCTGTGCAAAATGCATTGCCTTTGCTTAACGGGCCTGATAAAAACAATACACCTGTTTGGTGGGACGTGAAATAGTTTTTACAGTTAGATGGATGCAACAAAGCTATCCCGCCGGTTGGAAAGCCGGCGGATGGCTTTTAAAATATAACAAAGCAGCAGAACAAAATATTATGATGACGGATGAAATAATTGTTGACTAATAATGACAGCAAACAAAACGCAACGTTTTATTACACTGGACGTATTCAGAGGAATGACGGTGTGCTTAATGATTATTGTAAACACACAAGGCAGCGGCGCCATACCTTTTACACAAATGATGCATGCGGAATGGAACGGCTGCACACTCACTGATCTTGTATTTCCATCATTCCTTTTTGCGGTGGGTAATGCAATGGTATTTGCCAATAAAAAATTTCAGACCATGCCTGCAAAATCAGTATGGTATAAAATAATTAAGCGCACCATATTGATATTTATTGTTGGATACCTGCTTACCTGGTATCCGTTTGTTGGCTGGAACGGTGAAGGAAAAATATGGTGGAAGCCTTTTGCTGAAACCCGTGTTATGGCTGTATTGCAGCGCATAGCCCTGTGTTATTTTTTTGCGGCAGTTATTGTAAGATATGCATCATTAAAAAAGACTATTGTTATTGCTGCCATACTGCTTTTATTGTATTGGGCATTATTATATTTTTTTGGTGATACGGGCGCTCAATATACTATTGAAGGAAATATTGTACGCAAATTTGATATGCTGATAATAGGGGGGCAGCACATGTATAAAGAAAAGGGTATTGTGTTTGATCCTGAAGGTTTGCTAAGCACAGTGCCTGCCATTGTGAATGTGTTGATTGGTTATATTACGGGTGCATTTATTGTTCGCGAAGGCGCAACATATAAATGTATTGCCAAACTTTTAGCAGCAGGTTCATTACTTATGTTTGCGGGTGTATGCTGGAACACAGTTTTGCCGTTCAATAAAAAATTATGGACAAGCTCTTATGTATGTTACACAAGCGGTATAGATATAATTGTCCTCGGGCTGTTGTTTTATTTACTTGAATGCAAACGCTGGAAAACCGGCGTTTTTTTTTTTACGGTATTTTGCAAAAAACCGTTGTTTATTTATGTGTTGTCAAAACTGCTTGGCGTTTTT
>JAEWBD010000349.1 GCA_023391315.1 Bacteroidota bacterium
GTTTAACTTTTTCTCCATCCAGCGCGCCATTAAACAAAACAAGCTGGCCTTCCAGGCAAGCGAATTCGAGATTCAGCAGCAAAAAGATGCCGTGGCTTTAAATGTAATTCTTCAATACCTGCAAATATTAACCAATGAAGAATTGCTTTCTGCTGCCCGGCAACAACAGGATGTATCTTCAAAACAGGTGGAGCGGCTTGAAATATTAAATGAGGATGGCAGCATTGGGCCGGAAGAATTATCTGACCTTAAAGGCGTATATGCACAAAATGAATTGGCAGTAGTAAGTGCTGATAATAATTTGCAAACAGCCAAAATAACACTGGCACAACTGCTTAACATTCTTTACAATAAGAACATGGCAATTGAAGCAATAAATATTGCCGACATTACAGATAATACCATGTTAAACACAGATTCTATTTACAGGTTGGCTTTACAAAACCTTGCCATAGTTAAAGCTGCTGAATTAAGACAAAGCAGCGCCGTATATGGTGTAAAAAGTTACCGTTCGCAGCGTTATCCTTCCTTGTATTTCAATGGTGGTTTATCTACCAACTATTCAAGCGCGGCCGCCACGCAGCAGTTTACCGGTTCAAATGACATAGCCACAGATAATTATGTACTGAGTAATGGCGACAAACTTCCTGTGTATACGGTGCAGAATAATTATATATCTCAAAAAATACCTTATGGTAACCAGTTTTCCAATAACTTTTATAATTCATTCAGCGTTGGCATAAGCATACCGCTGCTGAATAACTTTAGAAACAGAACGCAAATAAAAACAGCGTTGTTGCAACAGAAAGATGCAGAGATCGTTTTAAAAACCACTAAAACGCAGTTGCAGCAAAATATAGAACAGGCGCATGCCAACGTAGTATCGGCCAGGGACCGGTTTGCAACGCTTACCAACCAGGTAAATGCCTATAAAGAATCTTTTCGCATTGCTGAAATAAAATTCAATGCCGGCGCTGTTACTTCTGTAGATTATGTTATTGCCAAGAACAATTACGACCAGGCAAACCTGAACCTCATTATTGCCAAATACAATTATGTTTTAAGTGCTATGGTGGTTGATTATTATAGCGGCAAACTGAAATTTTGATTAATCTTTATACGGATTTTCTGATGGCGGCAAACCCTATCCTGAAAAATCAGGATAGGGTTTGTAATGTGTAAGATGGCATCCGGGTTTTTAGGGTAGAAATTGATTACACTATTACCACGCCTTAAGCAATACCGAGCCGTTATATGCAACCCGACGCAACGTTTCAATTATCGCGCCTGTCATCCTAAAAAAGATTTATGAAAAGATTGCTCTGCCTTTTAAGTATAAGTTCTATCTTTTTAAGTTGTCACAAAGAAAGTAACACCGCTACTCAAACAGGCTGCGACATGCAACAAGTGTATGCAGACAATGCAAAAAAGCTAACTATAACTAATGGTATTTGGGGTACTGTTGCTCTCATGGAAGGAAATTGTATGCCTGTGGCCCCACCTACATCCTCGACATGCAAAACCTGTCCGGTAAAAAGAACAATAAAAATTTATGATTACACCTTACAAAGTCAAACCACTCCTCAAATCTCAAATGGATTATATGACAGTTTTAGTACTCAACTTATAAAAGAAGTTGATGCTGACGATAATGGCTTTTTTCAGGTTGATATTCCACCAGGACATTATACTATTGTTGCAGTTGAAAATGGAAAGCTCTATGCTTTTGGCTTTGACGGACAAGGTGGTCTTAGTCCTGTAACTTTCACAGGAGGACGACAAAACATAAACTTGACATTGATCTACGCTGTTTTTTAAAGTAGGGTACGCATACAACAAGCGCATCCTATGTAAAGCATAGCTTGACCAGCCGCACTTGTACAACAGCAGTTATTATCATCTTTTGTTCAAGCCAACAATACGCTATTGAACATTTGTAATTATCTTCAACATCAGTTTTTAAATTAAGCATTTGTACCAGGCTGACTAAACTTTGTTGCCATGCCTTCACAAATGCGTTAACCGTTATACGCTATCATTCAACTTTCCTATGCTTGACGAATTAAGACGCATTACTTCGACAGAACCTTTAAATTTTGATGCTTAAAACAAAAAGTTTAATGCAGCTTAGAATGAAATATCCATTTATTTATTTAGCGTTGACAATTTTCACATTGACATCCTGCAATAACAAAACAGAAAATACAAATAAGAGTATGACGACAACCACAAACAATAGATTTACTTTTAAGAATGGCTATTCTGAAGTGAATGGACTTAAAATGTATTATGAAATTCACGGACAAGGAAAACCAATCGTTTTAATTCACGGTGGTGGTTCAACCATTCAAACAAATTTTGAAAAAATTATTCCACTACTTGCTAAAAACAGGCAAGTAATTGCTGTTGAACTTCAAGCTCACGGACGGACAAATGACCGTAATGCTGACCTTACATTTGAACAGGACGCGGATGATGTTGCCACACTTCTCAAAAACTTAGAAATTGAGAAGGCTGACTTTTTCGGTTTTAGCAATGGTGGAACAACTACTTTACAAATCGCAATTCGATATCCCGAATTAGTTAACAAAATGATTTTAGGTTCAGCACTTGCCAAAAGAAACGGAGTCCCCGATTGGTTTTGGGGTTTTATGGAAAATGCCAAATTGGAAAATATGCCTGAACTTTTAAAAGTTGGTTACAAAAAAGTAGCGGCAGATACGAATGGTTTGCAAGTAATGCATGACACAGATGCAAAGAGAATGGTAAACTTCAAAGATATTCCAGACGAACAAATCAAATCCATAAATGCACCAACTTTAATTATTATTGGTGACAAAGACGTAATCACACCAGAACACGCACTTGAACTTCATAGACAAATTGCAAATTCAGAATTAGCAATAATTCCGGGTGGACACGGGCAATATATTGGAGAAACAACAACAATAACACCTGACTTTAAAGAAAGTGACCTTGCAGTTCCAATGATTAAAAGATTTCTTGACAAAAGCCTGAAAAGAAATGATGACTGACAATTACGAAAAAAACAACGAACTGCTAACATCGGCTTGGCAGTATGGTTGGTGAAATGCTCGCCCGATGTTTGTGTTTCTTCACTTCACCCCTGTATTAAAATTTGTAACTTTTCTTGAGCATTAAAGCCATACCTGTTTCCTGTTCACACCGCGGCCCTTGCTAAAGTTTGCATCACTTATTAGTGTACCTGCCTATATTTCCAAACAGAACCTTTTCGGCCTCACTGTTTTATCACATCCGTCATTGGCTTATTTTTGCGGGGTGTATAACAGCATTACTCCAGAAGAAAAAGTTTCCGGCAATGGTTCATTGGAAAAAAGCAAAACCGCTATCCTGGCCATTGAATCTTCCTGCGATGAAACGTCGGCATCCGTTTGTGTTGACGGAAAGATTTTATCTAATATAATTGCCACCCAGGCCGTGCATGAACAATATGGCGGCGTTGTGCCCGAACTTGCCAGCAGGGCACATATACAAAACATTGTGCCCGTTATTGATGCTGCCCTGTCTGCTGCCAATTATCAACTGTCAGCTATTGATGCCATTGCTTTTACGCAGGCGCCGGGGTTAATCGGCAGTTTGCTGGTAGGCGCACAGTTTGCAAAATCGTTATCGCTGGCGCTGGATAAACCGCTAATTGCCGTGCACCACATGCAGGCGCATGTATTGGCCAATCTTATTGCAGAGTCCAGGCCTTCATTCCCCTTTTTGTGTTTAACCGTTAGCGGCGGGCACACGCAGATTGTGCTGGCGCATTCACCTTTGCAGCTTGAAATAATTGGTGAAACCATTGATGACGCTGCAGGTGAAGCTTTTGATAAATCAGCCAAAATGCTTGGCCTTCCTTATCCCGGTGGCCCGCTCATTGATAAATATGCCAAACAGGGCAATGCCAAAGCCTTCAAATTTGCAGAGCCGCAAATTCCGGGTTTGAATTTTTCTTTCAGCGGGTTAAAAACCTCCGTACTGTATTCACTGCAAAAGGAAGTAAAAAACAATCCCGCTTTTATTGAAGAAAACCTGTACGATCTCTGCGCTTCCATTCAATATACCATCATTCATATTTTAATGAAAAAACTGAAGAAGGCTACGGAAGAAACCGGCATTAAACAGGTTTGTATTGCAGGTGGCGTTAGTGCTAACAGTGGCCTGCGGCATGCCCTGAAAGAATATGGTGAAAAATATAACTGGCAAACTTTTATTCCTGCTTTTGAATATTGTACCGATAACGCCGCTATGATTGCCATCACGGCTTATTATAAATATCTCGCCGGCGATTTTGCCGGATTGAGTATAAGCCCTACGGCAAGGGCCGAATGGTAAGAACTTGCGGATGAAGCCATAATTAACAGCACCGCGATCTGTGTTAACTGTTAAACAACAAACCGCTTATCTTTTCCCTTGCAACAAAACACTACATTTGCGCCCCAAAAAGATTTGTAACAGCACAAATGAGCAACGAGAAAGAAATAAGCCGCAGGAGAACATTTGCTATTATATCGCACCCCGATGCCGGTAAAACCACATTAACCGAAAAGTTCTTGTTGTTTGGCGGCGCTATTCAAACAGCGGGCGCTGTAAAAAGCAATAAAATTAAAAAGCATGCCACGAGTGATTTTATGGAAATTGAAAGGCAGCGTGGTATTTCGGTGGCTACCAGTGTAATGACGTTTGAGTATAAAGATTTTCTCATTAATCTTTTAGATACACCCGGCCACAAAGATTTTGCGGAAGATACCTACCGTACATTAACAGCCGTTGACAGTGTAGTGCTGGTGGTTGACAGTGTGAATGGCGTGGAAGAACAAACCCGCCGCCTGATGGAAGTTTGCCGCATGCGCAAAACGCCGGTGATTGTTTTTATTAATAAGATGGACCGCGATGGTAAAAACCGTTTTGACCTCCTGGAGGAAATTGAAAAAGAACTGAAGATACAATTGCATCCGATGACCTGGCCCATCAACAGCGGTAAAGATTTTAAAGGCGTATATAACCTTGATGCCAAAAGCCTGCTGCTGTTTACGGCTAATACAAAAGCCACAGAAGATGATAGTATTGTAATTGAAGACTTAAATGATGATTTTCTGAACGATAAAGTTGGCAACAATGATGCTAACATACTGCGTGAAGATGTGGAACTCATAGATGGCGTATATGGCAAACTGAATACGGAAGATTATTTATCAGGCAGCGTGGCGCCGGTTTTCTTTGGCAGTGCCATCAACAATTTTGGGGTAAAGGAATTGCTTGATACATTTATAAAAGTTGCACCGGAACCATTAGACCGCGAAACGAGTAAGCGCATTGTAAAAGTGGATGAGCCAAAGCTCAGTGGTTTTATTTTTAAAATTCACGCCAATCTCGATCCAAGACACAGGGACAGGATTGCTTTTATGCGTGTGTGCAGCGGTAAGTTTGAACGCAACAAATATTATCATCATGTGCGGTTAGATAAGGATTTCCGTTTCAGCAATCCTTATTCTTTTATGGCACGCAGCAAGGATATTATTGAAGACGCTTATCCCGGCGATGTAATTGGTTTGTTTGATACCGGCAATTTTAAAATAGGCGATACGCTTACCGAAGGCGAAGATTTTTATTTTACCGGCATACCTTCTTTTTCACCGGAAATTTTTAAAGAACTCGTGAATAAAGACCCGATGAAAACAAAGCAATTGGAAAAAGGCATAACGCAGTTAACAGATGAAGGTGTGGCCCAGTTGTTCACACAGTTTGGCGGCAATAAAAAAATTATTGGTTGTGTGGGCGAACTGCAGTTTGAGGTAATTCAGTACCGCTTATTGAATGAGTACGGAGCAGCCTGCGAGTTTAGGGTTTTACCGTTTTACAAGGCTTGCTGGCTTACTAGTAATAACCAGAAAAAGCTGGATGAATTTCTACGTTTTAAACAGCAAAACAGCGCGGAAGATAAAGATGGCAACCCAGTTTACCTTGCCCAGAGCGAATGGTTTTTAAATACAGAGATTACAAACAACCCCGATATTGTATTTCATTTTACAAGTGAGATACATAAATCAGCATAACTTATTTATCCTTCTTTTTTTGTACACGGGGTTTATAATAAAGCACACTGGCTTTTTCAATTGTCATTAAACCTCCGCAACCTGTTTGCTCAAGCATTTGCCCTGCCGTTTCTGCAAATGCATTTATTTTATCTTCAACATCTATTATTTCTATAACAATAGGAAGGTCCTGCGATATTTCAATAAGCTTGGCCGTGTGCACAAACGAAGAAGCGCCAAACGACATAATACCACGCAAAACAGTACAGCCTGCAACCTGCTGCTTTTTTGCTTCAAATAAAATGGCTTCATACAATGGCTGGTGGCCAAGTTTATCTGCTTCGCCAATAAACAGGCGCAGCAGCTTTGAATCGTGCCCTGGTTCCATAATCAGAATATTAATTTAATGAATAAAATACCGGCGTGTACAGCACCAAAGCCAATAATCACACTAAGTGATACATACAATAAAGCATAAAGGAATTCGCCGTCGAGCGCCATACTTACGTTTTCGTAAGCAAAGGAAGAAAATGTTGTAAACCCGCCGCAAATACCGGTAGCGAGAAAAAGCCGCATTTCCGGTGAAAGCAGGTTGCCCTTATCGGATAACGCATACACAAGGCCAATAACAAAACAACCAATAATATTTACGATTAATGTGCCAAGCGGAATAGAAGAAGGATAATTATTTTGCACATATTGCTGAAGTAAATACCTGCATATACCGCCTATAAAACCGCCTATTCCTATAAACAATAAATTCCTGAACATAGCAACAAAATTATTAAACTACGAACAGGAGTCATCAGCTTTTTACGGCGGTTAATGGCGAACCCCATCGCCGGTGCAAATATATAGTTGAATACAGAAACGCATTTAAAACTTTTAGTTGTATAATAAGTTATATTGCAAACAGGTTAAACGTAACCGCAACCGCTGCTGATTAAACTATCAACTGCTGCAGTGTGCAACGCAACCGTGCTTTATAGGAATACAACAGCTCATCACACATAAATAAAAAATAAGCAAAGCTTATGAGATGCTTTTATTGCATCATGAAAACACCAAAAAGCATGTTGCCCGGAAATTGAAATAATAAAACTATACGAATGAAAATACGCGAAATAAAAATTTTAAGGGGCCCGAATTACTGGAGCATACGCCGTCCAAAGCTCATTCAAATGACGCTTGACCTTGAAGAAATGGAGCAATGCCCAACCAATACAATTGATGGTTTCCCTGAGCGTTTGCAAACGCTTATGCCAAGCCTGTATGAACACCGTTGCAGCGAGGGTAAACCCGGCGGGTTTTTTATCCGCGTAAAGGACGGTACGTGGATGGGCCATGTGATTGAACACATTGCATTAGAGCTGCAAACGCTGGCCGGCATGGATTGCGGCTTTGGCCGCACACGCGGCACAGGCAAAGAAGGCGAATACTTTGTTGTGTTTGATTATATGGAAGAAGATGCCGGGGTTTATACGGCAAAAGCTGCTGTGCGCATTGCAGAAGCATTGATTGATGCACAACCGTATAACCTTGATGAGGATATTCAGCGGCTGCGTGAAATAAGGGAAGATACAAGGCTGGGCCCTTCAACCGGCAGCATTGTTGAAGAAGCTGTAAAGCGCGATATTCCTTTTATACGGCTGAATAAACAAAGCCTTGTGCAGTTAGGTTATGGTGTACATCAAAAACGCATAAGGGCAACCATTGCAAGCACCACATCCACCATCGCAGTGGATATTGCAGGCGATAAAGAAGAAACAAAAAATTTACTCGATGCAGCACAAATACCTGTGCCAAAAGGTACGGTTATACGTAGTGAAGAAGGTTTAAAAGATGCGGTGGAACGGTATGGTTACCCGTTAGTAATAAAGCCTATTGATGGCAATCATGGCAAAGGGAATACCACTAATATTACAACCTATGAACAGGCACTGAAAGCATTTGAAGCAGCCAAACAATACAGCCGCAGCGTTATTGTTGAAAAGTTTATTACCGGCTTTGATTTCCGTGTGCTGGTCATCAACTATAAATTTATATGCGCTGCATTAAGAACGCCGGCAAGCGTTATAGGCGATGGCGAGCATACGATTCAATGGCTGATTGATGAAATCAATAAAGACCCCCGCCGTGGTTATGGCCATGAAAAAGTATTAACGCAAATAACCATCGATCAGTTCACGCAGAAAATGCTGGATGAAAAAGGCTATACATTAGAAACAATCCCGTCAAAAGAAGAACTGGTATTATTAAAGCCAACCGCCAATCTTTCAACAGGCGGCACATCAACCGATGTTACGGATGAAGTACACCCGGTAAATATTTTTATGGCCGAACGTATTGCCCGTATCATTGGCCTTGATATTTGCGGCATTGATATAATGGCGCCTGATCTTAAAAGGCCTGTTACGGAAAATGGTGGCGCTATCCTTGAAGTGAATGCTGCGCCGGGTTTTCGCATGCATGTTGAGCCATCGGAAGGCATTGCAAGAAATGCAGCGGAACCTGTGATTGATATGCTGTTTCCCAAAGGGGCCACAGGCCGCATTCCAATCATAGCCATTACAGGCACAAATGGTAAAACCACTACCACGAGGTTAACCGCACATATTTGTAAAGCCGCAGGTAAAAAAGTGGGTTATACAACAAGCGATGGTGTTTATATTCAGAACCAGCTAATGATGAAAGGCGATTGTACCGGCCCTGTCAGCGCCAGGTTTGTATTAAGTGATCCTACAGTAGATTTCGCCGTGTTGGAAAGCGCCAGGGGCGGTTTATTAAAATCGGGTTTGGCTTTTGACAAATGCGATGTTGCTATTGTTACCAATGTTACAGCAGATCACATGGGGCTTGCCGGCATTAATACACTGGAACAGATGGCGCGGGTAAAAAGCGTAGTACCCGAAACTGTACGAAAAGGCGGCTTTGCCATATTGAATGCAGATGATGACCTGGTTTATAAAATGAAGGATAACCTTGATTGCAATGTTGCTTTCTTCAGCATGGATGAAAATAACCCGCGTATAAAAAAACATTGCGCGGAAGGCGGATTTGGCGCCGTATATGAAAATGGTTATATCACCATCTTGAAAGGCACCTGGAAAATACGCGTATTGAAAGTGAACGATATTCCTATAACCTTTGATGGCAAAGCCATTCATAATATTATGAACACATTGCCTGCCGTGCTGGCAGCTTATATGTTCAGGGATATTTCTATTGAAGATATACGAACAGGCTTAACCACGTTTGTGCCTTCGCCTGCATTAACGCCGGGCAGGCTGAATATGTTTGAGTTTAAGAAATGCAAGTTCCTTGTGGATTTTGCACATAACCCTGCCGGGCTGGAGTTGCTTGGTAATTTTGTGAGCAAGATGGATGGCTCGCCTAAAGTGGGCATTATAAGTGGAACAGGCGACAGAAGGGATGAAGATATTCGCGAACTGGGCAGCTTATCAGCAAAATATTTTGATGAGATCATTATCCGCTGCGATAAAAATTTACGTGGCCGTACTGCAGAAGAAATTGTGAATTTATTGGTTGAGGGCATTAATGAAGCGAAAACAAAAGAAATTCCTTTCGAGATAATTTATAATGAACAGGATGCTATACTGCATGCCTACAACAATGCAAAGCCTGGTTCTTTAATCACCATCATGTGCGACGTGGTATCGGAAGCGCTTGATTTTATTAAAAGCTTAAAAGCGAAAGAAGATGCGGAATAAACCTTGAAAAATTGTTTCAGTTATTTGTTTACAGGAGGTTGTTCAAATAAATAGTTTTAAAAAAATAAGCCACAGATGCACAGATTTTATCTGTTCACCTGTGGCGATAATTCCTACTAAATTTTATAGAAGCATTTTTTGATACAGCATTGTTTTACAACGTTGCCATATCAATAACAAACCTGTATTTCACATCACCTTTCAACATACGTTCATACGCTTCATTGATATATTTTATGTCGATCACTTCCACATCAGACACTATATTCTTCGAAGCACAATAATCCAGCATTTCCTGTGTTTCCGGAAGGCCGCCAATCAATGAACCGCCAATACTTTTTCTGCCCATAATAAGATTGAATGCCGGGATTTTAGCAGGTGCTGGAGGCGCGCCCACACAAACCATGGTGCCGCTTGTTTTCAGCATGCTGAGATACATATTATAATCATGTTCAGCAGAAACCGTATCAAGAATAAAATCGAAATAGCCAGCCATTTTCTTTACCTGGCTTTCATCTTTGGTAAGTACAAAATTATGTGCACCGAGTTTTTTTGCATCCGCTTCTTTTGATGGCGAATGGCTGAGCATGGTTACTTCTGCGCCAAAAGATGCAGCCAGTTTTACGCCCATGTGCCCAAGGCCGCCAAGGCCGAGAATACCAACTTTTTGCCCCTCGCCTACCTTCCAGTGACGAAGCGGGGAATAAGTGGTAATGCCCGCACAAAGCAAGGGTGCAACAGCTTCCAGCGGCTGATCTTCCTTAATGGTAAGTATAAAATCTTCATCCACCACAATCTGTTTACTGTAGCCGCCGTACGTAACGCCGCCGCTGTGCTTGTCTTTACTGTTGTAGGTGCCTGTCGAACCATTTAAGCAATATTGCTCAAGGCCTTCTTTGCAATTGGCACATTCGCGGCAACTGTCAACCAAACAACCTACAGCAGCGAGATCGCCCACTTTAAATTTTTTTACATGATTACCAACTTTTGTAACGCGGCCAACAATTTCATGGCCGGGCACTGCAGGATAAACAGCGCCGCCCCATTCGTTGCGCACTGTATGTAAATCGCTGTGGCAAACACCGCAGTATAAAATATCTATCTGCACATCGTGTGGTGTGGGTTC
>JAEWBD010000452.1 GCA_023391315.1 Bacteroidota bacterium
CTTTATTGAAATATGCGAATCTTCTATTAAGTATTTGCGTGGTAAAAAATTTGAATTACTGCCCGATTTTCAAACAGGCGGCATGATGGATGCCAGCAATTACAGCGAAGGAAAACGCGGCGGCAAAATTCGTGTGCGTGCAGCCATTGAAGAACGCGATAAAAAAACGCTCATTATAAAAAGCATTCCTTATGGCATAACCACATCAACCTTGATGGATTCGATTGTAAAAGCAAACGATCAGGGGAAAATCAAAATAAAAAAAGTTACAGATGCTACGGCAAAGCATGTGGAAATACTGGTGGAGCTGGCATCAGGCATTTCACCTGATATAACTATTGATGCCTTATATGCTTTTACCGATTGTGAAATAAGCATTTCACCTAATGCTTGTGTAATTGTTGATCAGAAACCAAGGTTTGTTGGTGTTCACGACTTGCTTAAAATATCTGTTGACAGAACAAAGGATCTTTTAAAACGCGAACTGGAAATTAAGCTTGGTGAACTGGAAGATAAATGGCATTATACTTCGCTCGAAAAAATATTCTTTGAAGAAAAAATTTATAAAGAGCTTGAAAAGAAACATGAAACATGGGATAAAGTGATTGCTGCGATTGACAAGGCATTCGATCCGTTTAAAAAGAAATTAAAACGGGCTGTAACAAGAGAAGATATTTTAAAGCTTACCGAAAAACCTGTTCGTAGAATTTACCGCCTTGACATAGATGAATTGAACGAACAGATAAAAGGTATTGAAGCAGAAATCAAACAGGTAAAGCACGACCTGGCTAACCTGGTTGATTTTACAGTGGCTTACTTCGAAAACCTTTTAAAGAAATATGGCAAAGGCCGGGAACGCAAAACAGAAATAAAACCCTTCGATACTATACAGGCAAAACAGGTGGCTATTGCCAATACAAAACTATACATCAACCGCGAAGAGGGTTTTATTGGAACCGGTTTAAAGAAAGATGAATTTTTATGCGATTGTTCTGAGTTTGATGATATCATTGCTTTTACCAAACGCGGTATGATGAAAGTGATAAAAGTGGCCGATAAAACTTTCATTGGCAAAGACATTCTGCATGCTGCAGTTTTCTTAAAGAATGATGACCGTACCACTTATAACATGATTTATACGGATGGCAAAACCGGTACCAGTTATGCAAAGCGTTTTAATGTAACCGCTGTTACCCGCGATAAAGAATATGACCTTACTAAGGGCAGTGATAAAAGCAAGGTGCAGTATTTATCGGTAAACCCAAATGGTGAAGCCGAGGTGGTAAAAATAACGTTAAGCCCTAACTGCTCCGCACGCAATAAAGAATTTGATTTTTATTTTGAAACCCTTGATATAAAAGGGCGTGGCAGCATGGGCAACCAGGTTACAAAGTATCCTGTTCGCACTGTAAAGTTTAAAGAAAAAGGCACCGCTACTTTAGCCGGCAGAAAGCTTTGGTTTGATAATGTTTACGGCAGGTTAAATGGTGATGAGAAAGGCATTTTACTGGGCAGTTTTGAAGCAGAAGATAAAATCCTCATTCTTTATAAAGATGGCAGTTACGAACTCACCGATCTTGAATTAACGCAACGCTTTGATGCAGATAAAATAGCATTGATAGAAAAATTTGAGCCAGAAAAAATCATCACTGCTGTATATGGCGATCTTGACAAGAAACAATATTTTGTTAAGCGGTTTAAAATTGAAACATCAACACTGCATAACAAATTTTTCTTCATAAAAGAAGACAAGCATGTTGAACTGGAAACGGTAACAACAATTGATGACCCGGTTTTATATTTTGAAAAAGGCCGCGGCGCACAAACACAAAAAATAAAATATAAGATTGGAAAAAATATAGAAGTTACCGGCTGGAAAGCTGTGGGAACAAGGTTTGAGGACTACAGCAAATCTGTAAAAATGCATTGGGTGGAACCGGCTGACGGAGCTAATGCGCAACAGAGTTTGTTTGAGTAAGCAACTTTAAATAAGCAGTTTTAACGCAATACTTTAATACACTTCTTGAAAAGCTTAGCTATTGCCGTTAGCTTTGCGCATTTAAAAATTAGCAATGCTCGCAGGTTTTAATAATGTAACATTTGAATTTGGTTCAAGGATTATTGTAGAAGATGCCACCTGGCATATACAGCCGGGAGAAAGAATTGGTTTGATAGGCTATAACGGCACCGGCAAATCAACTTTATTAAAATTGCTTGTAGGCGAATACCAGCCTTCCGCCGGAACGGTTGAGCGCAGCCGCAGCACTTCTGTCGGTTACCTGCACCAGGATCTTTTAAGCTTCGATACTAATGATTCTATCCTTGATGTGGCATTGGGCGCTTTTGAAAAAATAAAACAGCTTGAAAAGGAAATTGAAGATTTGGGTAATGAGCTTGAAAAAACTTCAGACGAAAAAACATTATTGCTTTATTCGGATAAACTGCATGAGCTCGAAATACTTGGCGGTTACAATATTCATCATAAAACAGAAGAAGTTTTACAGGGATTAGGTTTTTCAAACGACGATTTAAACCGGCCATATAAAGAATTCAGCGGTGGCTGGCGTATGCGTGTGCTGCTCGCAAAAATGATATTGCAGCAGCCTGACCTGTTATTACTGGATGAACCTACCAACCACCTGGATCTGCCCTCCATTGAATGGCTTGAAAAATATTTGCTGCATTACAAAGGCAGCGTTGTAATAGTAAGCCATGATAAATATTTTCTGAACCGCATGGTTACAAAAATTGTTGAATTGTACCAGCAACAACTGCATATTTATTCAGGCAATTATGATTACTATGAAATAGAAAAAGAACAACGTATAGAAATTCAGCAGCGGGCTTATGAAAACCAGCAGGATTTTATACGCCAGAATGAAAGGTTAATAGAACGCTTCAGGGCCAAGGCCAGCAAGGCATCGATGGCGCAAAGTCTTATCAAAAAATTAGACAGGCTTGACCGTATAGAAAATGTGGAAATTGAAAGGCCCAATCTTAAAATTAATTTCAGGGTTGATAAACAGCCCGGAAAAATACTGGCATCGCTTAAGCATGCAACCAAACAATTCGGTAATAATCTTATCATAGAAAATACGGGTGCAGAAATTGACCGCGGTGATAAAATTGCACTGATAGGCGCCAACGGAAAGGGTAAATCAACCATTTTAAGAATGATTGCCGGCACAGAGCCTTTTGAAGGTGAAAGAAGCTGGGGCCACAATGTTGATGAAAGTTTTTATGCGCAGCATCAACTGGAAGCCTTGAATTTAAACAATACCATTCTGGAAGAGATGATGTTATGCGGCAGCGGCAAAACAGAGCTTGAACTGAGATCGTTACTAGGCTGTTTTTTGTTTAGCGGCGATGATGTAGAAAAGAAGATACGTGTGTTAAGCGGTGGTGAAAAAGCAAGGGTTGCACTGGCAAAAGTTATTGCAGGGAAGGCCAATTTTTTATTACTGGATGAACCCACCAACCACTTAGATATTCATAGCGTTGAATTATTAAGTGAAGCTTTAAATAAATATGAAGGCAGTTATATCCTGGTGAGCCACGACAGGTATTTTGTTTCTAAAACAGCCAATAAAATATGGGAAATTGTTGACCATGAAATAAAAGAATTTAAAGGCAGTTACGAAGAATATGTGCAGTGGAAAGAAAGAATGAAACAGGCCGCCGTTAGTAATCAGCGGTCAACCGTAAACAGCCAGCAGTCAACAGAAAAGCCGGCAGGGAATAATGAAAAAGTTTTGGATAATAAACCTCCTGCATTAAATAATCAAAACCGCGAACAGCAAAAAGAATTGCAGAAGCTGCAAAAGCAGTTCAGCAAAGCAGAAGCGCATTTGAATGAATTAAATCAGCAAAAAACAAATATCGAAAGTGATTTGGCGAACCCTGAATATTATGCAGACAGAACCAGGTTTGTTGAGCTGGAAGAACGTTATAAATCTGTTCAGCAAAAAATAGCCATTGCCAACAAAGAATATGAATTATTGTTTGAAAAAATAATGCAGGCAGAATAAAACGGCTGACGGTATTAAAACACTTCCGCAATCATACACCGGGCACTGCCACCGCCATTCATTTCAATTGTATCGAGTTTTGAATAAATAATGCGGTTATATTTTTGAAGGATACTTAATTCCTCGTATGTGAGCGATTTATGCGCCTGCTCCGACATTACCAGTATCTTTTCTCCCTTTTTATTTTCCACTTGCAGCATATTGCCCGCAAAGCGGTTCATCTGCTCATAAGAAATAGGTAATACGTCTTTGCCTGTTTTTTCTATAGTTTCCACAACATTGGCCCGCTCATCTGCATCTTTAATTGATTCAAGGCATATCACCACATAGTTATCTGCCACGCTCATCATAACATTGGTATGATAAATCGCAATACCGCTGGCATCGGTTGCGGTAAAACTGCAGGGCCTGTAACCCATCCTTGCACAAAAATCTTCCAGCACAGCTTTATTCGTTCTTTCAGAAAGGCAGGCATAAGCAATTTTATTTTTACGGTCTAACACCATGCTGCCTGTTCCCTCAAGAAATACATTTTCCTTTTCGTAACCTGACAGGTCAATGGTTTCAGTGATTGGAAATTTATCATGAATCATATTCAGTATGGCCTGCTTTCTTTCTGCTCTGCGATTTTCCGCATACATGGGATATAACACAATAGTGCAATTATGGAATGATATCCAGTTATTGGGAAAAATAGAATCGGGTGTATGCGGTTCGGGTGTATCATTTACCACAATAACTTCAATGTCATTTTCACGCAGCTTGTCAACAAAAGCATCAAACTCTTCCAAAGCTTTTACCTGGGCTGCTTCTGCATTGCCCGCCGCCTGAAATTTATTATTAACCGCCGTTTGTGCATTATAGGCAAATGCGACCGGGCGTATCATTAAAATTTTATTTGTGTTTTGCATACGTCAATAATTTTTATTCACTTTAACCTGATGATTTAACTAAGTGTTCTTTACGCATATTTCGGTACAATAAAGAAGCCGTTTTAAATGCTCTATATTAAAAGTTATAAAAAAAATTGGATTTATTGCAGAATATTAATATGAATAGTTATTCTGCATTTCCGTCGAGGCTTTCCTCCTCCAGGTCAAGCCTGTTTTCAATAAGCCTTAGGATATCGTCGTCAAAATCAGGATGCCTGCGAAAAGAATGCAGCACGGAGCGCTCCTTCTCTGAAATATTAAGCATAACCAATTTAAATTGTGCTATCATTTCTGCAGCCCGCTTCCGTGCGCCATCACCTTCATTTGCTTTATGTAAGAGCTCCGCTTTATACTTTAAAAAATCGTACTTCTGTTTTAATAATATATTCTCCTTTACATATTCGTTATAGGTGGTTTGCATGTTGGTTACAGCGGTTGTATTTAAGGCAATTTCCAATTCAAACACCTGCTCATCTTCCGTTTTATTTGCAGGAATGGTTTCCGGCTCAACCTTTCTTATCACCCATGGCAAAGCAAGGCCCTGCCCTACCAGTGTAACAATAATAACTGTGAATGTTATAAATAAGATTAAGTTCCGGTTTGGAAAAGGCTGCCCGTTAACAGCAAACGGTATGGCAAGTGCAGATGCGAGTGAAACAACGCCACGCATGCCTACCCAGCTTAAAACAAGCGGGTTTCTCCAGCCCGGTTTATCGTAAGCAACTGTTATGTACTGGCTGATAAACCTCGTAAACATTACAGAAAAAAAACCGGCAATGGTTCTCGCAAAAATTACTACAAGGCAAATGATTAAAGCAATAGATAACGCATTGAAAAACGACAGGCTTTGTATGCCTTCGGCTATATCCGGGAATTGCAGGCCAATAAGAAAGAAAACAATTGAATTCAATATAAAAACAATGGCAGACCATAAAGCGCCCGATTTAAGCCTGCTTTTATGCGAAAAAACAAAATGGTTTTGATAAGCGATGTACAGCCCGCCGCTTACTACCGCCAGCACACCCGAAACATGAAATTCTTCAGCCGTAAGGTAGATAGCATACGGTATTACGAGTGTTAAGGCTGTATCTATATTGGGTGTTGTTGGCAGCCATTTATACACCATATAAAATAAAAAACCGAATGCAAGCCCAATGGCAATACCTGCAACGGATACCCAAATAAAACTGCCTGCTGCCTCATACCACACAAAATGATTGGTAGATATGGCAACGAGTGCAAAACGAAAAAGTGTTAAGCTCGTTGCGTCGTTCAGGAGGCTTTCGCCTTCCAGAATATCTTTAGTGCTTTTAGGCAATGGCACAAATTTTAAAATAGCGGTGGCGGCCGCTGCATCGGGTGGGGAAATAATAGCGCCTAATAAAAAGCCCTGTGCTAATGTAAAGCCCGGAATGAGCCAATAACTTATAAAGGCAACTGCGGTAGCTGTAAATAAAACAAACCCCAATGCCATTGCGGTAATAATGCGCCGCCATTTCCACAAACCTTTCAGCGACATGTTTTGCGAAGCATCATATAAAATAGGCGGCAGTATAACAAGAAATACAACCTGTGGGTCAATGTGAACGATTGGCACACCCGGAATGAATCCAATCACAAGACCGGCCAGCACAAGAAAAATAGGATGGGCTATCTTTACTTTTTGAGCTATCAGCACTAAAAAACACACACTTACAATTAATCCGATGCAAAGAAGAATGATATTTTCCATTTATATTTTTAAGTATTAGCAATGGTAAGATATAATAATTTCATTTCTTATTGTACCGCCTGCTAAAAAATCAATACTTTACAAATAATGCACAAAAAAAGTTATTTTATGTTGAGGCGCGGCATTGGCCCGGGCATGTTTTAACCATGGTTTTATAACCGTAATTTTTTGCAGGTAAATATGACAGGACTTATTATTTTTTTAATTGCAATGCCCATTATTGGGGTACTTATATGGCGCTCCGGCAAGCGAAAACAAAACGGGTTTATACTGCCCCATGATTTTCGTGCATTGCTTAACGGGCACGTTGCATTTTACAAGCATCTCAATGAAGATGATAAAACAAAATTTGAAAACCGCATAAAAGATTTCCTTTCATACACACGCATCACAGCCGTGAACACTGAAATAACAGATCTTGATAAACTGCTTGTTGCATCAAGCGCCATTATACCAACCTTTGGTTTTAACTGGCATTATTATAACCTCACAGATGTATTGTTATATGATGGAACTTTTAGTGAAGATGAATTTGCCATTAATGCAAAAAGCAGTAATGTATTGGGCATGGTTGGCACCGGCGCCATGCAAAGAATGATGATATTATCAAAGCCTGCATTGCGGCAGGGTTTTGCCAATGAAATTTCGAGAAGCAATACGGGCATTCATGAATTTGTGCACTTACTTGACAAAGCTGATGGCGATACAGATGGCGTTCCCGAAGAGCTTATGAGCCGGCAATATGCCATTCCCTGGCTTAAATATATGAGTGAAGAAATAGAAAAGATGAAGGAAGGAAAATCTGACATTAATATTTACGGTGCTACCAATAAAGCAGAATTTTTTGCCGTGGCTTCAGAATATTTCTTTGGCTCACCAGAACGCTTCAATAAAAACCATCCTGAATTGTTTGAACTGATGACAAAAATTTTTCATCAAAAACCCGAAACAGAAAAACCATTGTAATCATCCTGAATGCCCGTTCGTTTACATACCGTTATTGGCGTTTGCCAATTCACGTGTATATTGCACCACTTTTTTTGAAGATGAAGATAACAGAGCACATAAGCAACGCAAAAGACACCCTTATTTCTTTTGAAATATTGCCGCCGTTAAAAGGCAAAAGCATTAATTCCATTTACGACCATCTTGATCCTTTGATGGAATTTAAGCCCTCATGGATAAACGTTACCTATCACCGCAGTGAAACAGCTTTTAAAAAGAAAGCTGATGGTAATTTTGAAAAAGTGGAAGTGCGTAAAAGGCCGGGCACCGTGGGTATTTGTGCCGCTATCATGAACTATTATAAAATTGATGCTGTGCCGCATATTATCTGTGGTGGTTTTTCCAAAAGGGAAACAGAAGATGCATTGATTGACCTTAATTTTTTAGGCATTGATAATGTGCTGGTGCTTCGCGGCGATGCCGATAAAAATTCTGCATCATTTGAACCGGAACCGGATGGCAACCGTTATGCTATAGACCTGCTGAAACAGGTGGTAAACCTCAACAGCGGTATTTACCTGGACGATGACATCCGCGATGGTGGCAAAACAAAATTCTGCATTGGCGTGGCAGGGTATCCTGAAAAACATTTTGAATCGCCTAACCCACAAATTGATATGCAGCGGCTGAAAGAAAAGGTTTGCAACGGCGCCGAGTTTATTATGACGCAGATGTTTTTCGATAACCAGAAGTTTTTTGATTTCGTAAAAAAATGCCGTGATAACGATATTAATATCCCGATAATCCCGGGGCTTAAACCCATCACTTCCCGCAAACAGTTATCGGTATTGCCGCGTATTTTTCATGTGGATATTCCTGCCGAATTATCAGAAGAAATTATGCGCTGCAAAACAGATGATGATACTGAAAAAGTTGGTGCTGAATGGTTGGTACAGCAAAGCAAGGAATTAAAAAAATTCGGCGTGCCGGTGCTGCATTATTACACGCTGGGCAAACCAAGGGTTATTCAAAATGTTGTAAAGCAATTGGTGTAAATAAAAAAGCGCCTCATTGCTGAAGCGCTTCTACAATTCAAAATCACCCGTTAATATCCTTCGTTCTGCGTAAGGTTGCTGTTGGCATCAATCTCTCTCTGCGGAATGGGCAATACCAATTTCGGGTCATCATAACTATAATCGCCCACATCCAGTTTCAAACGCTTCAACGTCCAGAGCCTGTCGCCTTCAAAAGCCAGTTCGCGAAAACGTTCATCCACAAAATCCTGGCCGTTTACTCCTGCTAAGTCTTCAGCGCCGGCGCGTTCTCTTACCATATTAATATCTTTCAAAGGTGCCACGCCGCCAATAGGCGCTCCACCTTTTCTCAGGTTGGCTTCTCCCCTTGTTAAATACATTTCAGCTAATCTTATTACAGGAATAACACGGTAAAATGTAAGCCATTTTAAAGTGTAAATGCCACCATTGCCGGTAATGCTGTAACCTTCAGAAACAAAGCCGGCCCTGAAGTCGTTTAGATCATCAAAATGATCAAAATAGCTGGCATCCACCTGTGCTTCACCGCGGCCACCGGCGCCATTGCCATTGGCATCATAAGCATACCGGTAAAATGTGCTAAGCCCATTGTTGGATGTACCTGCATTACTCTGCGCTGTATTTTGGATACCAAAAATATCTTCCGGTGAATTGCTTGGATTATTAAACGCCTGGTTAAAGGTAGAAGTAAGGTTGAAATATCCTGAACTGATTACATCATCCGCCATAGTTGCTGCTTTAGCATAATCAGCCATGTTTAAATATACCCTTGACAGGAAAGCTTCCGCTGCATATTTGGTGGCCCTGCCATTGTCAGCCGTTTCAGGCAAACCATCGGCTGCATCTGTAAGGTCTTTGATCACCTGCTGGTAAACATCTTCTACAGAAGCGCGGGAAGGTTTGTTTTTAGAAGCATCATATATATACGTTGGTTCAAGCACCAGCGGCACGCCGGCATTGGAGCCTGTGCTGCCGGCAGCATAAGGTTGTGCAAAAAAGTTTACCAATTCAAAATAAGCAACGCCGCGCATAAACTTAGCTTCTGCAGCCACGGCATCTTGTTCATCTTCATCCACCAAATCCAGCTTATCTAATACCACATTCATATCTTCAATAAGCAAATAAGAATTTTGCCATATGCCGGTGGCAATGCTTGATTCCCTTGTCTGACGTTTGTTCAAAATATCCCTGTAATTAGAGAATGAACCCACAAAATCAACCATATCTGTATTAGCCAGCAGGTCGGCAATAAAAATATAACGCTCGCCAAAACCTGAAGCGCCCTGCAAAGAAGAATAGCTGCCATATAATAAGGCTTTAACATCATCGCCATCTTCTATACTTGTAACATTGTTCTGTGGCAGCACATCTAATTTTTTATTGCAGGCAAAGCAGCTTATAAAAAACAGAGCAGCCAATATATATCTGTAAGTTTTCATTTCGTTCATTTTAATTTTTTAGAATTTAGCATTGATACCGAATGTGAATGTTTTTGCCTGCGGAATGGTATAAAAATCCTGGCCGCCACCAATATTGCCTGTTGTCTGCGTGTTCACTTCAGGATCAGCCGGGTATTTGGTGAAGGTTAACAGGTTGAATGCTGATGCATAGAACCTTAAAGAACTTAAATGCAAACGCGTAACAAAAGAAGAGGGCAAAGTGTAACTGAGCGAAACATTCTTTAAACGTATGTATGAGCCGTCATACAAAAACCTGGAAGAATTCTGATAGCCATATCCATAGTAATAACCAAGGCGCGGCACATTGGTTATGTCACCGGGTTTTTGCCATGCTTTCAGCATGTCGGTTGTTTCGTTATCAAAACCATTGCTAAAGCCGGAACTTTGATAAATACCTCCACCATTAAATACTTTATTGCCTTGCACGCCCATAAAAAAGAAGCTCAGGTCAATACCTTTATAGGAAAAAGTATTGGTTATACCGCCGGTCCAGTCAGGATTGGAATTTCCCAGCGTAACACGTGCAGCGTTGCCATAATCTGTTGTGGGTTTACCATCTTCACCCAGGTAGAGCGGATCACCGGTATCGGGATCCACGCCCAAATACTTCTGGCCATAGAATTCACCAATGGCCTCACCCTCTACAGCCCGCTGTGTTAAGCTGAAGCCGCTTTCAATTACCTGGCCATCAATGTCAAGTACTTTGTTTTTATTATAAGCTGCATTAACGGCAATATTCCACCTGAAATTTTTTGTGCTGAAAGCTGTTGCATTCAAACCAATTTCAATGCCCTTATTTTCCATATTACCCAGGTTTTTGGTAATAGTGGTATAACCGGTAGTTGCCGGTATATTTACATTCAGCAACAGGTCAGATGTCTTTTTATAATAAACATCCACTTCACCTGAAAGGCGGTTATTGAAAAGCCCGAAGTCAAGGCCTACATCTGATTGTGCAGTCTTTTCCCATTTCAAATCAGGATTGGGAATTTGCGAAGCAATATAACCCGGCAACTCAGGATAGTTGCTGATGTTATATAAAGAATAATAGGAATTATTACCAATTTCGGCATTACCGGTTAAACCCCAGCTTGCTCTTAATTTTAAGAAACTTAGCGTTTTGCTATCTGCCAGGAAATCTTCTTCACTCAGCACCCAGCCTGCAGAAAAGGCAGGGAAAATACCATACCTGTTATTAGGACCAAACCTTGATGAGCCATCATCCCTCACGCTGGCGGTAAGCATGTATTTATCATTGAAAACATAATTTGCTCTCAGAAAATAAGAGAGAAAATTATAACGGTCATTGGTAGATGTCGCAAACGTGATAGAAGTTGCGCCGCTAAGGTTTTGCACTTTGCCGGATGGCGCTTGCTCTGCATTGGTGAGCGATTGCTTTGTATCGTTTTGCAAATAACTCATGCCCAGCACGGCGCTCAGTTTATGTTTATCGCCAAGCTTTGGTGTGAAAGTGAAATAGTTATTGGTATTGTAGGATGTGGATAAAGCTATAATATTATTTGCCTTGCCAATACCGGCGCCGTCTGTAGTGCGCTTATCCTGGAAAGCTTCCTGGTAAAGGTTTAATATATCTGCGCCAAACTCTGAACGGAAAGATAAAGATGGCAACAAATTATAGTTTGCATAAACATTGCCTACAGTGCGGTTGGATACCTGCCTGTCGGAATTATATTTGGCATCAAACAAGCTGTTTGGATACAAAGTATTATTATTCAGCTCACCGGTTTCAGGATCGTACAAAGGCTGAATTGCCGGTAAAGCAACCAACTGGCCCGGCGTGGAAAAAGCATTATCGGTTGTAACACGGTTAAGCTGGGAACGGTCAATTGCTATATTGATACCAAAAGATAATTTATCTGTTGGGTTATGTTCAAGGTTTATCCTGCCGCCATAGCGGTAAAATTTATTGTTGATAACGATGGCATCCTGCGTATTATAAAAACCTGATGCGAAGAACCTTGTTTTGGCATCGCCGCCTGTTGCAGAAAGATTGATGGAGTTAGAAGGTGCATTGCGGTTATACAACAGCCCCTGCCAATCTGTATTTATTTTATTATAATCTCCACCGCCGGCAAGATCGCTTAATGAAATGCCATAGGTGGCATAGGCATCCGTGTAATCTGCTATGGCTGTTTCAAGGTCAGGGTAACCGGAGATATCATTATCAAGATCGTATTGAGCATCGCTTTTTATCGCCTGGTTATACAGGTCGATATATTGTTTTCCATTTAAAAAATGGCGTAAGCGTGCAGGATTGCTGAAGCCTGTATTGGCATCTAATTCAAACACTGTTTTCTGATTGTTGCGGCCTTTTTTGGTTGTTATCAATACAACGCCATTCGCTGCGCGTGCTCCATAAATAGCAGCGGCAGATGCATCTTTCAGCACTTCTACCGATTCTATGTCATTGGGATTAATATCAGCCAGCGGGTTGCTCGCATCGTTGGTGGGGTCAGATAAACTTGAAGTGGTTACCGGCAGCCCGTCAATTACATATAAAGGCTGGCTGTTGGCAGAAATGGAAGAAGTGCCGCGTATCCTTACTTTAATACCCTGCCCTAATTTACCACTACCAGATTCCACCACCACACCTGCGGCTTTACCCTGTAAGGCAGATTCAAAACTGGGTGCAGGAAAATCGCGGATGTCTTTTGAGCCCACCTTGACAATGGAACCTGTAATTTCTTTTTTAATGGCCTGGCCATAACCAACCACTACCACTTCATTTAAACTTTTATCAGCAGTAGTTAACTGCACGTTCATTACGTCTTTTACCGAAACCTCCGCATCGGCATAACCCACATACGAAAAGATCAGGGTTTGCGTGGCTTCCGGAATGGTAATGGAAAAACTTCCATCCGTGCCGGATTGTGTTAGTGTATTGGAGTTGCCGGCCTTAATAGTTACGCCCGGTAAGGGGTTATTATTTGCTGCATCTGTAACCGTTCCTTTAACTGTTCTTGTTTGTTGTGCATTAAGCTGTGCTGCAGCCAGCAGCAATAATGCCATCAGTGTAAGCTTAAACTTCATAGATCGAATCATTGATAATTAAAAATTAATTGGCGGCTGAATAAATTATTTCCGCCCGCAGCAAAAAACGTGATCAGGTTGCTTGTTGTTAATCACAATAAAAACCGATTGAATTTTTTGTCCATCTACAAAAGACAAAAAAATGGGTTGTATGCGCATGTTAAAACAGGCAAAAAATTTCTTAAGCTGGAAATTTTACTACTGAAGCAGGATAGGGAAAGGATGAAACGGATAATAAATAAAGATGAATCGTTATTTGTGCTTAATTTTTAATGTGAGCTTTTGTAGCGCTAACCGCTCTTGCCTGCTGAGATATTGCTGGGCTATTTTGTTTTCCGGGTTTCTGTTAAAACAGTATAACGCAAAGACAAATAACCATTCCAGCGGTTTCATTAAAAGAAATACAATATCACAAACAATTTTATAATTGAATATAAAATAATATTTATGTACAAGGTCACCGATTTTATCATAATGCCTGCGTACGGTTTTATGAATAAAAGGGACTTTCTCCTGCAACAATTCTTCAAATGCGTTTGCGACCAGAAGTTGTCGGTTGCAGACAATTATTTTATTTTGCCTGGTTCCCAAACGTTCAGGCTTTACAATAAGTTTATGCCCTCTTGCCGCAACAGTGCACAAATAGTGCCCGTCGGGACAAACAACGCCATCACACATATAATCTAACTGAGAAAAGCCATGTTTATAGGTATCGGTAAATGCCCGGATAACAGAGTCAGGTTTTTGACCGAATAGAAGAAGAATAGCAATTAGGATAATGGTTAATGGCACACATAAAATCAACAATAATGGAAGTTTATTCAAATATGCCGATGAAAGAATTTTCATTGCAATTCCTGGTAGTCCGTTGTAATTCCTTTCATTACTATCAATACTTTTCATGTATAATTTATGATTATCTGCCAACATCATTAACCCTGCTAATATGATGGGGATATTACCAACAATAGCAAATAATAAAGTACCAGAATCATTTTTTGTTTGTAACTGAAAAAAGATAAATACGTTCAATACAATCCCTAAAAGAATAAGAATATTTACGATAACTTCAATAACCGGCGGTGCAATTTTCCTTCTGTAAGAAGAATATAAAAATGCAGTTACACAAAGAACAATTATTACGTAGATAGTTAACCGGTGTTCCGGTGAAAAGAAAGCACTATCTGCACAACAATCATTAACTAAACCAATATCCGAAAATTGCAGAAATAGAAAAGGTAAGACAACAACAACAATAAGTTCAACAATCCATTTGACAATCCGATTGAGGAAATGTTTCCCATCAACGATATAACCGGCAAAATCAAGCAGTATAAGGAATGCGGGTAAAGCAAATAGCAAGGCCATTGTATTGTTGAATGGCGATAAAATTAAGCTTTAAATCTAACTATTCACCGCAATCAACTGGTTCATTTGTACCAATCTGAAATAAATGCCTTCTGCATTCATCAGCGATTCATGTGTGCCGCGTTCTGCTATTTCGCCTTTCTGCAACACAATAATTTCATCTGCATGACGAATGGTAGATAAACGATGTGCAATAACAACAGAAGTGCGGTTTTGCATCATATTATTAATGGCATCCTGCACCAGTTTTTCGCTTTCTGTATCAAGCGAGGAAGTGGCTTCATCTAAAATTAATATAGGCGGGTTTTTCAGGATGGCCCTTGCAATGGTTAACCGTTGCCTTTCACCACCACTTAATTTGCTGCCGCGATCACCTATGTTCGTATTAAATTTTTCTTCTTTCTGCTGAATAAAATTATAGGCGTTCGCAATTTTAGCAGCACTTTCAATAGCTTCAGCAGATGCATCATATTCGCCCAAAGCAATGTTGCTCGTAATGGTATCATTAAACAAAATAGGCTCCTGCGTTACAATGCTTATTTGTTCGCGCAGGCTGTGCAGTGAATATTCTTTTATGTTGATGCCATCTACCAGGATTTCGCCATCACTCACATCATGAAAACGCGGAATAAGATCGGCCAGCGTACTTTTGCCTGCGCCCGAAGCACCAACAAGCGCAATGGTTTTTCCTTTTTCAATTTTAAGATTGATGTTCTTTAAAATAGTGATATCATCATACCTGAAGCTAACATTCCTGAATTCTATTCCGTGTTTAAACGCCTCGAGTTTTTTACCATTAGGATTGTCATCCACTGTTACAGTTGCCCTTAAAACTTCTTCAATGCGTGTGATGGCCGCACTGCCTTTTTGCATATTACTGAATGAAGTGGATAAAGATTTTGCAGGCGTAATAATATTATAAAACAAACCCAGATAACCCAGCAGCACCGAAGCTTCCAGCGGAATTCTTCCGCTTAAAATGCCACTGCCGCCATACCATAAAATAATAGCAAACATCATTACACCGAGCAATTCACTAACGGGCGATGCAAGGTCTCTTCTATAACCGATATGATTTTTTGCGTGCAGCAGTTCATCATTCACCTTGTAAAATCTGGAACGCAAAATGCCTTCGGCATTAAATGCTTTTATTACACGCAGGCCGCTTAATGTTTCATCTAAAATGGAAACCGAATCACCCAGTTTTTCCGCAGCCAGGTTTGATTTTCGTTTTAAAGAGCGGCTTATTCTTCCAATCACAAAACCCATTACCGGTATTAATACAATTAAGAAAAGCGTTAACTGCGGACTTATAAAAAACAGGAAACTAACATTCAGAATAATGGTGAGCGGATCGCGTATCCATCCTTCCAAAGTACCTACAACTGAATTTTCAACTTCATTTACATCGTTTGTAATACGGCTTATAACATCGCCCTTTCTTTTCTCTGTAAAATACCCAATAGGTAATTGCAATACTTTATCATACAGCTCAATTCTTAAACGGTTTACAATTTTATTTTTTAAAGGATTGAGTATATACGATGCCAGGTATAAAAACAGGTTCTTTAAAAGTATAGAAATCACTATGAAGATGCAGATGAATAAAAGCGTGTTGAGTTTGCCGTAATTGTCTATGGAATTGGTAAGAATATCTCTTATAAAATTTACAACCGGGTTATTTGATTGCTTGGTGAGCTCGCCCAGCGAAGATGAACCGCTATTGAATATTAATTCCAGAAAAGGGATCAGCATGCCAATAGATACAATAGAAAAAATGATAGCCAAAACGGAGCATATGAAATAAAGAGCTATTTGCGGTATATAATTTTTGAGATAAGCAAAAACCCTTGAATATTTTTTCATTCGTACAAATTATTTAAACCGATGGGCGAAACTATGATTGCAAAGGCATTTGTTTTGTTATAAATTAATAGCACAAAGCCCAATAATTTATTTAGCGCTAATTTTACAACAAAGGTAATAGTATGGAAGAAGGTAAAAGACAAAAACAGGTGGCAGCGGTTATTGCAGAAGATATGAATGATATTTTCAGGCGGTTAAACCTGAATATGATAAATGGCGGCATGGTTTCCATTTCTTCAGTTAAAGTAACGCCAGACCTGCTGGAAGCAAGAATATATGTAAGCATGTACCAGGTGCAGGATGAAAATGCTGCTTTAAAAAAAATTGAGAACCAGGCATGGGAAATTAAGAAAGAGCTTGCCAGCCGTGTAAAACATCAATTGCGGCGCATACCGGTTTTAAAATTTTACCTTGATGATACGCTTGACCATGTTTTTAAGATGGAAGAATTGTTTAAGCAGATAAATGAGGAAAAGAAGCCGCCTGCCCCTGAAGGGGAATGAGACAATGATTAATAACATTCACACAATAAAATTTTCCCTTTAGGAAACCGGGGTATGAACTTCCTCTTTGCCTGGCGCTACTTTAAATCAAAAAAGTCCACCAATGCCATCAACATTATTGCGTGGATAAGCATGATTGCTATCATGGTAAGTACTGCTGCGCTGATAATTGTATTAAGTGTGTTTAACGGCTTTGAAGACCTTGTAAAAAACCTGTATGGCGATTTCTATGCCGACATAAAAGTCACACCAAAACAAGGCAAATTTTTTACAGCCGATACCGCTTTTATACAAAAAGTAAAATCTGTAAACGGGGTTGATAAATTAAGCTTTACCGTTGAAGAAAAGGCAGTGCTGGTAAATGGCAGCGATTACCAGACCATTGTTTTTTTAAAGGGCGTTGATAATAATTATAATACGGTAAATAAATTATCACATTACATAACCGACGGTAAATATGAACTTGGTACACCGGATTCGCCGGACATTGTTTCCGGTTCGGGCATTGCGAATGCCGTAGGCGCTTTTCCCGGTTTAACGCAGCAGCCGCTTGTTATTTATTTACCTAACCGCAAAGCAAATAATTTCAATAGCCTTAATGCCATGCATTCGTTTGAAGTAAAACCTGCAGGCATTTTTTCGGTGCAGCAGGAGTTTGATGATAAGTATGCTTTTACCAATCTTGCCTTTGTACAGTACATGCTCGATCTTACTGCAAATGAATACAGCAGCATTGAACTATCTGCTAAAAATGCTGATAAAACAAATGACATTAAAAAGCAACTGCAAAAATTATTGGGCGAACAATACCTTGTTAAAACGAGCTATGAACAAAACCAGAGTTTGTTTACCGTAATGCAAATTGAGAAATGGGTTATCTATGGTATCCTTTCATTAATACTTGTTGTGGCGGCATTTAATATGATTGGTGCCTTAACCATGCTGGTGCTGGAAAAAGAAAAAGATATAGCTGTATTAAAAGCAATGGGCGCATCGGAAAAACGCATTCAGAATATTTTTTTAAGCGAAGGGTTTGTGCTGGCC
>JAEWBD010000454.1 GCA_023391315.1 Bacteroidota bacterium
CCTGTTGTGTTTGAAGTGGTTACTTTTTGCCAAATGATTGCCCCCATGTAGTCAAATCCGATGTTCTCACAGAATTTAATAATCTCTTCCCGAATCGGAATGACCTTATAACGTCCATAATAAACGGAACGGGCAAACTGGTCGCCAATGTTTACACAGAACCTGCAACCGTTATGAAGTACTCGATAACACTCTTTCCAAACCAAGTTAAGATTGTTGATATATCCTTCGTAACTATCGTGGAATCCTATTTGATTTTCAGTTCCGTAGTCTTTCAGTTGCCAATAAGGTGGTGAAGTAATAGCCAAATGAACCGAATTGTCTCGCAGTTCAGTCATTTGTCGGCTGTCACCGTTAATTATTTTATGATGAGTTCTCAATGCTAAAATCTTTGGGCAAATCTAACAAAAAGCTTTGGTCGGTTAGAAAGGAAATTCCCACAATTTAGTGTCCTGTTGATGTGAGTACTGCCGCTCTTGCCATTATCGCCAATGCGCTGATTTATGCTATATAATACGAAACTACTTAAAAAAACGGCTATGAAAATCAACATTTTAACGTTATACACATCCAATTGCCGATAGGACAATCCACCATCACCATTCTAATTAACCAATTATTTACTGGTAAATTAAAAGAGGCTGTCTCAAAAGTTGAGCACAGCCTCTTTTTAATTTTCAGTTTCAGATGCAGGTTTATGCACAAATGATGTAGATAAATTTAAGGTAAGCAACAAGCAATGCAGCAGTGCATTGTTTTGTCTTAAGTAGTATGAGTAAACCTAAGCGCAGTGTAGTTTTTAAAGCATATACGCAGGCACAAGCAATGCTGCTTCCGCCATCACTGGATGAGCTTATTACAGCAGACCATCCGGTACGCATCGTAAACCAGGTGCTGGAAAAAATAGATATAGAGCCATTGCTCAAAACATATTCAGGCGGCGGTTCAAGCAGCTTTCATCCCCGCATGTTATTAAAGGTGTTGGTATTTGCCTATATCAACAACAACTACAGCAGCCGCAAAATAGAAGCAGCGTTAAAAGAAAACATTCACTATATGTGGCTCAGCGGTATGAGCACACCCGATCATAATACCATTAACCGTTTTAGAAGTGAGCGTTTGAAAGAAGTATTACGACAGGTGTTTACACAAGTTGTATTGTTGCTTGCAGAAGAAGGATTGCTAAACATAAAAGAATTATATACAGATGGAACGAAGATAGAAGCCAATGCCAACCGGTATACGTTTGTATGGGGTAAAGCCATAAAAACAAGTAAGGAAAGAATAAAAAAACAGTTGGATGAACTCTGGCAATATGCACAAAATATTGCAGCAGCCGAACTGCCTGATACAGACCCATCAGGCTTTGATAAAATTGATGCGGATAAAGTAGAAAAAACCATCGAACAAATTAATGAAGCTTTAAAAGATAAGCCTGTAAGCAAACAGGTAAAACAAAAGCTGAACTATGCAAAAAAGAACTGGTCATCCAATTTAAAAAAGTATGAAGAGCAGGAAAAGATACTGGGTGAAAGAAACAGTTACTCCAAAACAGATACGGATGCCACCTTCATGCGCATGAAGGAAGACCATATGCTGAACGGACAATTAAAGCCTGCTTATAATTTTCAAATCTCCACTAACAATCAATACATCGTAAACTACTCACTGCACCAGACCACTGCCGATACCACTACACTTGAAGAACATACAGAAATTTATAAACAACAATATAAACAAACACCCAAAGTAATTACTGCTGATGCAGGATATGGCTCTGAACAAAACTATCAGTACTTAAATGAGAACCACATTGAAAACTATGTAAAGTATAATTATTTTGATAAAGACCAGCGCAGTAAAACCGGTAAAAAGCATCTCTTTAAACCAGATGCACTTTATTACAACAGCAAAGGGGATTATTACGTTTGCCCGATGGGTCAGCGCATGCAATGTATAGGCACCCATCAAACAAAAACAAAAACAGGTTTTATACAAACCATCAGCCGTTACCAGGCTGCCAGTTGCAATGGTTGCCCGCTAAGAGGTATTTGTCATAAATCAAAAGGCAACCGCATAATAGAAGTAAATCATACTCTTAATAAATACAAAGAACAGGTAAAAGAAAACTTAAACAGCGAGCAAGGTATTTATCACCGCAAAAAACGCCCCTGCGACGTAGAGCCTGTCTTTGCCAACATCAAAAACAATCATCACTTTAAGCGCTTTATGCTGCGTACCAAATCTAAAACAGAAGTAGAAGCCGGATTGCTTGCACTTGCTCATAATTTAAGAAAGAAAGCGGCTTGAAAAAACCTCTTTCTGGGTTATTAAATTTATACTTACTTCAAAACATAAAATCAATCTGCAAAAAACTGCATACATAATCCTCAAAATAAAAAAACCGCCTCATGGGTTATGAGACGGCCTCTTTATTATTCATTAGTTCCCGGCTGTGTTTGCCGCTTCATTTACATTGGCATCAATAAACTCTTCTGCTTTAATTACTGTTCCGTTTGCAGCAATATTTAAGCAATATAATTTATCGTTTTTTCCCACTTTTATTTCATAAGAAGTGTTGTTGCCGCTGGTGATTTCTGTAACACCTTTTATAGTTCCTGCCTTTACTTTTTTATTCAATGCCATTACAATGTTGGTTGGCAAATCTTTACCATCGGAATATTTCCAAGAACGCACAAAAGCTCCTTTTTTATTGTATAATATTTTTTCGAAATCGCCATTCTCATAAAAGCTAACAAAGTAGCCACCTTCTGCCTCATTCCATTTTACATTCACTGCATTGGGAAATGTTTTTTTAAATTGTTCAACAATTTTTGAACCAGGCGCCGCTGCCACTGACAGTGCTAATAATAATACGCTTGCACAGGAAACCAAGATTTTTTTCATAGTATTTAATTTTATTTTTTTGAAACTTTATTTTGATTTTGATAAACCGAATGTAGGTGCTGTAGTAAGCGCTGGCAAAGCATTATACACCACTGGTTTGTTAAAGACAGTTAAAGATCATTCAGTCATTCATGTTACATTCTCCAAATAAAAAAACAAGCAACTAAAGCCGGATTTTTAACCACTGAAGTAAAGAGAATCATATAGGCCTGCAGCAATGCGTTTTTGTTAAGTAGTGTTAAAGCAATGATGAACGGTTAAAGGCAAGCTCAATATGAACCGGTTTTTGTAATCTTTGCAAATAGTAGAGAACAGTTTTAAAGCAAAAGATCGATTATAAACAATTCAATAAAAAGATTTTATGAGTAATGAAGCAAAATCATATAAAGGGCTGGGTACAAAATTTATACACGCAGGTGTTGAACCCGATCCTTCCACCGGCGCTATTATGACGCCCGTTTATCAAACATCCACTTATGTTCAGTCTGCACCGGACACACATAAAGGTTATGACTATTCACGTGCCGGCAACCCCACGAGAACGGCATTGGAAAATGCTTGTGCACAAATCGAAAATGGTAAATATGGGTTGGCTTTCAGCAGCGGCGTTTCGGCAACAGATGCTGTAATACGATTATTAAATCCGGGTGATGAAGTAATTGCTTCTAACGATATGTATGGCGGCACTTACCGTCTTTTCTCGAAGCTGTTTGAAAAATTCGGGATTAAATTTTTGTATATCAATCAGCAGGATATTAAAAACGTCAGCGATGCTATAACAGCCAATACAAAACTCATCTGGATAGAAACGCCCACCAACCCGTTGATGAATATTGTTGACATTGCTGCCGTTACCCAACTGGCAAAGCAGCATAAAATATTGGTTTGTGTTGATAATACTTTCGCTTCTCCTTATTTGCAAAATCCGCTGGATCTTGGTGCAGATATCGTAATGCATTCATCAACAAAATACCTCGGTGGCCACAGTGATGTTGTGCAGGGATGTTTGATTATGAATGATAAACAACTGCGCGATGACCTGTATTTTATTCAGAAAAGCAGCGGTGCCGTGCCCGGCCCACAGGATTGCTTTCTTGTTTTACGCGGTATAAAAACTTTGCATGTGCGCATGCAGCGGCATTGCGAGAACGGGGAAAAAATTGCCAGGTATTTGCGTAACCATCCAAAAGTGGAAAAGGTTTACTGGCCTGGTTTTGAAGATCATCCAAACCATGCAATTGCAAAAAAACAAATGCGTGGTTTTGGCGGTATGATAAGTTTTGAGCTGAAAGATGAAAGCGCGGAAGAATTAAAACGTGTTGTTACTTCCACCAAAATTATTGCGTTGGCAGAAAGCCTTGGAGGGGTTGAAAGTTTAATCAATCATCCGGCAACAATGACGCATGCTTCCATACCAAGGGAAGAAAGAATAAAGAATGGCTTGAAAGATTCACTTATCCGTTTAAGCATTGGTATTGAAGATGCAGATGATTTGATTGAAGATTTGAAACAGGCTATCGGTTAATAAACTTATTATAAGAAATCAGCGGCTTCGCAGCGCTGTTAAATAATGCCTTGTTAGTATTAATCTGACAAGGCATTTGTATTTTTAAAAAAATAGCAGGAATATGTTACACACTATACTTGGGGCAAACGGCAGCATTGCCAGTGAATTACTACCAATACTGTTACAACATAATGAAAACGTAAGGTTGGTATCGAGAAATCCAAAACCTGTTGATGGCGTTGAAACCGTAGCTGCTGACGCTACAAATTATGAACAGGTTTTAAAAGCAGTTGAAGGTTCCGGCATCGTTTATCTGTTAATTGGCCTTGAATATAAAATTGAAGTGTGGCGTGAACAATGGCCAAAGATTATGCAGTATGTTATTAATGCCTGTAAAGCAACCAATGCAAAGCTTATATTTTTTGATAATGTTTATATGTATGGAAAAGTAAGCGGGCCTATGACGGAAGAAACGCCATTTAAACCTGTAAGTAAAAAAGGCCAGGTTCGGGCGGCCATTGCAACCATGCTTTTAAATGAAATGAAGGCGGGGAACATTAAAGCGCTCATTGCACGGGCCGCAGATTTTTATGGTCCGGGAGCAGGTGCAAAAAGTGTTATAGGCGTTTTGGCATTTGATAAATTACTCCATAATAAAATGCCGCAGGTAATGGCTTCGGCAAAACCGCTGCATTCTTATACTTACACAAAAGATGCAGCGGAAGCTTTATATATTTTATCGCAGCATGAAGAAGCTTTTGGAAAAACCTGGCATTTACCAACGGCCTCACCTGCATTATCATCAATAGATTTTATAAATATGATTGCAGAAGAAACAGGCATGTCACCTAAAATACAAACTATACCCAAATTTGTTATTTCAATTACAGCTTTATTTAATTCGCTGATGCGTGAACTGAAAGAGATGCTGTACCAGAATGAATATGACTATGTTTTTGATTCATCCAAATTTGAGAAGACGTTTAATTATATACCCACGCCTTACAGGAAAGGAATAAAAGAAACGCTTGAGTGGATGAGAAATCAATAGTTACATATCGTTCACAATCTTTTTATAGCTTGTAACCACACCTTTAATTAAAGATGAACTGAAACCCTGGTGCTCCATTTCATTCAAACCCGCAATGGTACAGCCTTTGGGCGTTGTAACCTTGTCAATTTCCTGTTCGGGATGCGTGTGCTGCGTAAGCAATAATTCCGCCGCTCCTTTCACTGTTTGTGCGGCAATCAGTGATGCAGTTTTGGCATCAAAGCCAATTTCAATACCGCCTTGTATGTTAGCGCGTATGTAACGCATTGCATAGGCCGTGCCACAGGCGCCAAGCACGGTGGCGGCATCCATTAATTTTTCTTCAATAAAAACAACCTTGCCCAACTGGCTGAATAATTCTCCCATAAATTGCGATTGTTCTTCATTTGCACCATGACTGCATATACAGGTTATGCTCTGCCTAATGGCAATGGCTGTATTGGGCATGGCACGAAAAACCGTAAACTCCGTGCCTAATATTTCCTGTATATCTTTAATCCATACACCTGTCATTACACTTACAATCTGGTGCTTAAGCGGGTCAAGGTCATCCCGTAACTGTTCAAGTATATCCTTTACCTGGAAAGGTTTTACTGCAAGAATGATCCATTTGGCATAACGCGCTGCATCCTTATTGTTGCTGCTTACCATTACGCCGCGTTCTTCCAGTGAACGCAATGTGTCAATATTCCTTTTTGTAAGAATAATATGCTGCGGTTTTGCAAACCTGCTGCTTATCAGCCCTTCGGCAATGGCGGAACCAAGGTTGCCTCCGCCTATAATTGCAATCTTGTCTTTCATATACTATAATTATGTAAGTACTTATATAATTTGGGCATCAGCAAAAATTGTTATAACATCCCAATTATTTTATCCTCATTTTCTGAAGTTGAATCACTTCAGCGATGGTAATGCTGTTCAGCCCCTGTACTAAAATTAAAGCCGCTTCATTTTTTTGAGCGGCTTTAATTAAATGCTATCTCAAAAATAACAATTCCCTATACTTCGGTAACGTCCAGTTATCGTCGTTTACCAATGTTTCAAGTTTGTCTGCATGATAACGGATGCCATCAAAAAACTTCTCCTTCACATCGCTGCAATAAGCAATAGCTTTCGTACGTGTATCTGTCATGTTGTTCGCTATCTTTCTATGCTCAATCAGGTCTTTCACTTTTGTATATACTTCCTGCAAATGACCGGATATGCGCTTTAATATTTCCAACTGGCTGGCATAAGCAGATTCAGGTAAACCGGCCTCTTTCAAACCACGAATATTTTCAATTAATACATTCTGGTATTCCACAACGGAAGGGATGATATGGTTTAGAGCCAGGTCGCCCATAACCCTTGCTTCAATCTGTACCTTCTTTATATACTTTTCCAGTTCAATTTCATGGCGGGCTTCAATTTCAGAATGCGTGTAAACTTTATTGCTTTCAAATAATTCTTTTGCTTTATCGCTCACCATCGCGTCAAGCGCCAGCGGTGTTGTGGGTGTATTTGATAAACCGCGGCGTTCTGCTTCATGATGCCATTCCTGGCTGTAGTTATCACCTTCAAACAAAATGCTTTTGCTTTCTGCAATATATTTTTGAATGATATGCATAATAGCGATTTCTTTTTTATCGCCTTTATCCATCAGCGCATCCACATCTTTCTTAAACTGTTTCAATGTTTCAGCCATAATGGTGTTTAGTGCAATCATTGCGTTTGCACAGTTAGCAGAAGAACCTACAGCACGAAACTCAAATTTATTACCGGTAAAGGCAAAGGGCGATGTACGGTTACGGTCGGTATTATCCAGCATTAGTTCAGGAATGCTGCGGTGCAGGTCTAATTTCAAAATAGCTTCATCCTGTTCATCAAATTTTTCGCCCACCCTTGTTTCAATATCATTCAAAACATTGGTAAGATATTCGCCAATAAACACCGAAAGAATGGCCGGTGGCGCCTCGTTGGCCCCAAGCCTGTGATCGTTAGATGCAGAAGCAATGGCTGCCCGTAAAATATCGGCATAATCATGCACCGCTTTAATAGTATTCACAAAAAATGTAAGGAACATAAGGTTGGTCTTTGGCGTTTTGCCCGGCGCTAATAAATTAACGCCGGTATCTGTTGCCATGCTCCAGTTATTATGCTTGCCGCTGCCATTTATGCCTGCAAAAGGTTTTTCGTGCAATAATACACGCAGGTTATGCCTGCGTGCCACGCGGTCCAAAACATCCATTAAAAGCGTATTATGGTCAACGGCAAGGTTCACATCTTCAAATATCGGGGCGCATTCGTATTGTGAAGGCGCCACCTCGTTATGTCTTGCGCGTAATGGGATGCCTAGTTTATAAGCTTCCATTTCATAGTCACGCATAAAGGCGTAAACTCTTTCCGGTATAGAACCAAAATAATGATCTTCCAGTTGCTGGCCTTTTGCGGGTGAAGCGCCGAAAACTGTTCTGCCGGTTAAAATAATATCGGGGCGGGCATTGGCGAGGCCTTCATCAATTACAAAATATTCCTGTTCCCAGCCAAGCGTAGCCGTAACGCGGGAAATATTTTTATCGAAGAAATTGCAAACATCAACGGCGGATTTATTTAAGGCTTCAAGTGCTTTAAGCAAAGGCGCCTTATAGTCAAGCGATTCACCCGTATAGGAAACAAATATGGTAGGAATACAAAGCGTTTTGCCATGGCCAATCTCCATTACAAAAGCAGGAGATGAGGGGTCCCAGGCCGTATAACCGCGGGCTTCAAAAGTTGCCCTTAAACCGCCGCTTGGAAACGAGGATGCATCGGGTTCCTGCTGAATAAGCGCGGCGCTGTCGAATTCCTCAATAGGCATTCCATCACTTTTCAATGTGAAAAAGGAATCATGTTTTTCGGCGGTTGTGCCGCTTAAAGGTTGAAACCAGTGCGTAAAATGTGTTACGCCTTTGCTTTCGGCCCAGGCGCGCATACCTGTTGCAATCTGATTGGCAACAGAACGGTCTATTCTTTTTGAATCTTTTATGCTGGAAGAAAGGCTTTTATAAGCTTCATTGCTTAAGAATTCGCGGGCCGTTTTAAGCGTAAAAACGTTTTCGCCAAATATGGCGCTTATTTTACCGGAGCTATGCACTGAAACATGCTCTGCATCCCCGCTGAGCTTATTAACAGCTTCGAATCGTAAAGACATATTGATATTTTTTTAAGTTTTAAACAAAAAAACTGAAATTTTCTGTAAGAAGGGGCTTTCTCACACATATTATATTTAGTTTCTATTTTCTGAAATTAAAAAACCCGGTCTAAGCCGGGTTTTAAGTATTGTAAATTAACGGAGTTTTTTATAAACCAGCTTCTGCAGCTTTAACCGTTTTAATGATACGCGCTGCTACTTTATATGGATCGGCGGCAGAGTTTGGACGACGATCTTCCAAATAACCTTTCCATCCTTTTGCAGGCACCATTACAGGAATGCGGATAGATGCGCCGCGATCAGAAACACCGTAGCTAAAATCATGGATGCTGGCTGTTTCGTGTTTACCGGTTAAACGCAAATGGTTATCGGCGCCATATACTTCAATATGCTCTTTAACCACACCGCGGAAACCTTCACAAATTTTGTCGAATATTTCTTTGCTGCCGGCATTCCTCAATGTACTGTTAGAGAAATTAGCATGCATGCCTGAGCCATTCCAGTCTAATGCGCCAAGCGGTTTACAATGCCAGTTAACAGCAACGCCGTATTTTTCACCGATTCTTTCCAATAGGTAGCGGCCAATCCAAATTTGATCACCGGCTTCTTTAGCGCCTTTTGCAAAAATCTGGAACTCCCACTGCCCGGCAGCAACTTCTGAGTTGATGCCTTCCACATTTAAACCTGCTTCCAGGCACGCATCCAGGTGTTCTTCAACAATTTCACGACCGTATGCATTGGCTGCTCCAACAGAGCAATAATATGGGCCCTGCGGGCGGGGATAGCCGCTTGCAGGGAAGCCAAGTGGTTTGCTGGTTTCAGGGTTCCACAGGAAGTATTCCTGTTCAAAACCAAACCAGAAATCATTATCATCATCTTCTATGGTAGCGCGTCCGTTAGATTCATGAGGAGTGCCATCTGCGCTAAGCACCTCGCACATAACAAGATAGGCGTCTTTTCGCTGCGGGTCTTTCACAAAAAAGACCGGTTTCAATAAACAATCGGAAGAACCACCCGGAGCCTGTTCTGTAGAAGAACCATCGAAGCTCCATATTGGTAAATCTTCAAGCTTACCGCTAAAATCTTTTTCAATTTTTGTTTTGCTGCGCAGGCTTTGGGTGGGCTTGTAACCATCAAGCCAGATGTACTCGAGTTTTGTTGCTGCCATAAGTAGTAAATTTTTGCAAAAGAAAAGAAATAAAATAAAAAAATATTTATTTCTTTAAATTTTATGAAAAATCAATTAAAAAATAAAACATTTAATTTTTAATCATATGTCGGTAGCAATCGTTAGTTTTTGAATATTATAGTCCAAAAACGCCTGCATTTATTGATTGCAGAGCTTGTTTCTTATATTCTGACGCAATAAGTAATGAAATATTATGATGGCTTCCCCCATAACTTACCATTCTAACCGGTATTGCATCAAGCGAATTAAATAATTTTTTTAATATATCTTCAGATTGGGCAATTTCGTTTCCAACAATTGATATAATGGTCTGATCTGTATCAGTTTCAACTGTTCCCAACGGCTCCAGCTCTTTTATAATATGCTGAAGGTTAGTGGGATCGTCAATGGTAACAGAAACCGCCACTTCTGAAGTGGTGATCATATCAATAGACGTCTTGTATTTTTCGAACACTTCGAAAATCCTTCTTAAAAAACCATAAGCCAGCAGCATGCGGCTGCTCTTGATTTTAATAGCAATTATACCGTCTTTAGCAGCAACAGCTTTAACGCCTACGCTCATGGCATCCTGGTTAATGGTTGTTCCCGCAGCTTGCGGCTCCATCGTATTCAATAATTTAACCGGTATATTGTAAGAACGTGCGGGCCATATACAAGCCGGGTGCAGGATTTTCGCCCCGAAATAAGCCAGTTCGGCTGCTTCGTCAAAACTCAGGTATTCTACTGCAACGGTTTTGTCCACAATACGCGGATCATTATTATGCAAGCCGCTGATGTCAGTCCATATTTCGCAAACTTCTGCATTCAAAGCCGCGGCAATAAGAGATGCCGTATAATCGCTGCCGCCACGTTTCAAATTATCAACTTCACCTCTTGAATTGCGGCAGATGTAGCCCTGGGTTACGAATAGCCTTGTCTTCGGGTAATGCTGTAGCAACTGGCTAAGCTTTACCTTAATGCTTCCAATTTGTGGCTCACTCTGCGCATCTATACTCATAAATTCAAGCGCAGGCAGCAATATGTGATCTTCCTTTATCTCTTCAAGATAAACGCTGAATAATTTGGTACTGAGCAATTCGCCCTGTGCAAGAATATCCTTGTTTAAGGCTTCGCTGAATGATATTTTAAGAATGATATTTAAAAACTCGAAATGCTCGGAAACAATAGCGTTCGCTTTTTTCTTTCCTTCTTCCGTAGAAACCAGTGTATCCACAAACTTTCGGTAATGCGCTTCCAGCTCTTCAATTTTTTTGGCTGCTTCGCCACGATAGCCTTCCGCAATAGCGTTACTGATATTTACCAGGGCATTCGTTGTTCCGCTTAAAGCGCTCAGTACAACTATTTTAGGTTTATCATCAGCCGTAATAAGCTGAAGCACCTGGTTCATACGCTGTGGCGTACCTACGCTGGTACCGCCGAATTTCATAATTTTCATAACATCTCCTGAACCTGATAGCAAGGTTCATTTTTTATAAACTGGTTTTAAAAGTGCGCAAAATTAATGGGTAAACTGTTACAGAAGTTTGTTTTGCAGTTGTTCATAACCTTCGTCAATGAGTAGATTGCTGCCATCGGCGGCGGCAGTAGCTAATTCATCGCAACGATTATTATGTATATTATCAGCATGACCTTTTACCCAAACGAATTTTATTGAATGCTTTTTGGCGAGGTGATAATATTGCATCCAGAGATCTTTATTTTTTTTACCGCCTTTAAAATCAGTCCTGATCCATCCATCGAGCCATTTTTTCTCAACAGAATTTAAAACATACTGGCTGTCGGTATAAATAAGAATATCCAGTCCTTCCTTCGTTAACGCCTTTAAGGCAACAATAACAGCCATCAATTCCATGCGGTTATTGGTGGTAAGCCTGTAGCCGGCAGACAACTCTTTTTGTTTATTGCCCCACATTAAAATAGCGCCGTAGCCACCCCGCCCCGGATTGCCACGGGCGGCGCCATCGGTATAAATAATCAATTGTTTTTCGGGCATAAAATCAAATGGTGTATTCTCCTTTAAGATAGGTGATGGCCTGCCCGCTCATTAACACACGGTTTTCTTTCAATTCACATTCAAGAAAACCTTTTCGCTTTGAAAGCTGGGCGGCGGATAATGTTGTCTTGCCCAATTCTTTTGCCCAATAAGGAACCATAATAGTATGTGCAGAACCGGTAACGGGATCTTCATTAATACCACTTTGCGGGTAAAAACACCTCGATACAAAATCCACATCATGGCCTCTGGCTGTTGTAACAACGCCCCTGGCTTTTACTTTGGCAAGACTGGCAAAGTCAGGTTGCAGGTTTTCTATGCTGCGC
>JAEWBD010000305.1 GCA_023391315.1 Bacteroidota bacterium
GAACAGGGTTATGGTACAATAAACAGCTAATATAATTATTAATAGGCGGGGGGGGGGTAAATTTTCATATACATTATTTGTGAAATCCGTATTAGGTATTATGATATGATCCAGGATCTTATTTAAACGGAAATCTATTTGGTTTTCGGATTATAGTTTTTGGGTTACAATATCTAAAATAAATAATAATCCTGAAAAGCGGTTTAAAAATAATTTTTCAAAATTTGTATTTGCAGTTGCAGCCTGCAGGTTTTGTTGATTTATGCAGATGATTGCATGAAAAATATTTTAAATCTGCTCTGCGGAGCAGGTTATATTCAATAACAATAATATCAGAATGAATTATTGTTTGCCATTTACTGCAGCTGATTAACTGCAATTACTAAAAAAATTTATTTAGAGTATAATTCACTTTAACCCTTATTAAAATGCTTCCATAAAAGTGCGGATAATTTTCTTGTAAGCACCCATGCTTCATTATCGGCATTCCAGCTTGTGTCTTTGTTATTCTTTGTAAAAATGGAAAATATATAAGGGTTTTTACAATTTACATAAAGCACTTCATTGCGGCTTTCATCTACGGCACCATTCTTATCAGCTACAAAAATACCTGCCGGTACCTGGCTCATCGCTTCTTCATCCCAATATTGCCGGCCAAGCAACCGGAGCATTTTATCGCTGGATTCTTTGCTGATAAGTTTCTTATCAACAATATCATTCATAATGGTTGCAATTTCACGCGGCGTTGTTTGCCCCCAGCCATATTGTGAACGATAACTTTCCCTGCCCGGTGTTCTGCTGTTTACACGTGTATTTTTATATCCCAGGCTATCAAGCAAAGCATTGATGGTTAAGCCGCCTCCGGCAAGGCCCTGCAGCCAAAGGCTTGCGCAGTTGTCACTTATCGTTAGCATCAGCATCATTACTTTACTTAATTCAATAGTGCTGCTGTCTTTAAAGCTGGAAAGAATATCATCGCCTTCACTATAATACAATGAATCAGTGTATAGCAGCCGCTGGTGATAATCCAGTTCGCCATGTTGAATCTTATTCATAATACCGGTAAGAATGGAAATCTTTACAATGCTGGCGGTTGGAAAAACAGTATCCGCGTTTATACTTACAGTTTTATGATGTTTCAAATCATTTACATAAATACCTATATCACCATGAAAATCTTTTATGAGTTCAGTAATTTGTTGCTGCAGCTTAAGGTCTGTTTTTTGCGCATTTGCAGTAAGGCATAGAGATGCAAGGACAAGTGCTACCAATTTTTTCATTTAAAATGTTTTGATATATCAAATATATCATTCAACATTCATTTGCAGCGGTGATTGTACGTGACTTATTGGTTCATTGATTTTAGCTCATCAGCATCGGCATCGGTTAATACATAGGTTTTTATATTGCAGATAAGCATTTCATCCAATGCATGTATAACATCTGCATAAGTTGATGCAGGCGTTGGCTTTATTAAAACCACCATGCCCGAATCTGTTCCATAATCTTTTCTTACGGCAGCTTTTTTATCAAGAATAGCATTGCGCAATGCAGTGGTGCTGCTGCCAATATTTCTTTCATTATTAAGTTGTGTTCCATTGTAAACATGCACATCATTGTTTGCACCTAACAGTATATTCAGTGTTTTATTTCAGGGATGAGTGATGGCGATGAAGGTTTTGTATCATCTGGTAAAGCAAGCTTCATGGAGGTGGATTGCTGAATGGTTGTTGTAAAAACGAAGAAAGCAATCAGCAGGAAACCAAGGTCAACCATGGGCGTAAGGTCAACGCGTAAGGAAGCTTTTTTTGTTTTGCGGACACCAGCTCTATGCAGGTGTTGGGCAGGTAAAATATCGGCCATAATTTTTTTATTATTGAGATGGAGTTTTTGCCGCTTTCCATAATAAGGTTGTAATATTTATCGTGTAATCTTTTGATCTTTCACGAAGCAAAGGCAGAAGCAAATTGAAAGCTGCCATGAAAAATCTGCAGTACAAGGGAGTGACACAACGAAGATGATTGAATAACCGCTGCCGGTTACATAAAAAAAATCCCTCCCGCAAAAGCGGAAGGGAAGTACAACTAAAACTCTATGCCAATGGCTTAGTCTGGCTTCTTTCCATCAAGAAAAGTATTGATGGTTGAAATTTGTGTGTTATTGTTATCGTCTTTCTTAACTGCTACCTTGCTGTAAAAATCTTCTACCGTAGTAAGCTTATTGTTGCCGAATAATTCAAGGTTACGGCGCACATAAGCCGGAACATTTTCATATTCATTATTGCCATCCATAGAATTCATATTGTAAGAAAGGTTACGCAGCTTATGTATGCGTTCTTCAGCGCGGCGTTTCTGCTCTTCCTCTTCATCGTTGGAAGGCAGATTGAATACGGCTGCCGGCGTTGATTTTTCAGGCGCTTGATCTTTTTTCACTACATCAAATTCTATTGTTTGTTCTTCAAACAACGGTTGTTGTTTCGGCTTTTTAACCTCTTCCTTTTTTGGCTCCTCGTTCTTTGCTTCTGCACGCGTTTCATTCGGCTGCGCATAAATAGAAGATGGTTTATTTAAGAAGTTTGTGGAAGGCTTCGGCTCTTCTGCATGCTTTTCTTCGTACAGCATATTGAGAATGGAAGGTGTTTCTTCCACTTCTTCTTTTTCTTCAACAACAGGTTTTACTTCTTCAGTTTTTGTTTCCGGAATTTCAAGTTCAAAATGCAGCGGCGTTTCATCTTTTATATCAAGCACCGGAGATGGGGCAATCACATGAGGCACTTCATTAACAGGCTCAGATAAAGTGGGCGCATACACATCTTTTTCAGGAGCAGCCTGCGGCTTTGGCGCTTCAGCTTTCTTTTGCCCTTCAACATCCAGCGTTAATATGATCTTTTCTTCTTTTGGTTTCTCCATTTTTTTTGCAGGCATTGTTTCCCTGTGCAATGCAGCCACCGGATCTTTTTGTTCAAAGCCTGTTGCAATTAAAGTAATACCTATTTTTCTTTCGAGTGAAGGATCGTAACCCATACCAACAATTACATCGGTGGCTTCGCCTGCCTGCATGCGCAGATAGCTGTTGATGATTTCGAGCTCATCCATCGTGCATTCAAATTCACCTTCTGCACTGTTGATGTTAATCAGTATCCATTTAGCACCACGTATATCGTTATCATTCAGCAACGGAGAATTCAATGCTTCTTCAATAGCTTTCTGTGCACGGTTTTCGCCTTCAACGGCAGAACTGCCAAGGATGGCAACACCGCCATTTTTCATTACGGTGCATACATCGGCAAAGTCAACTATAATATGACCGCGGCTGTTAATAATATCTGTGATACATTTAGCGGCAGTTGCCAATACATTATCAGCTTTACTAAATGCTTCTTTCATTTTTAAATTGCCATATTGCATGCGCAGTTTATCATTGCTTATGATAAGCAATGTATCAACATAAGGCTGCAATCTTTTAATACCTTCTTCTGCCTGCAACAACCTGCGCGGGCCTTCAAAGCCAAATGGTGTTGTAACTATACCAACGGTTAAGATGTTCATATCGCGGCAAACCTGAGCAATGATGGGCGCACCACCGGTTCCTGTTCCGCCACCCATGCCGGCGCATATAAAAGCCATTTTGGTATTTACTTCCAAAATGCGTTTTATTTCTTCTAAACTTTCTTCTGTTGCATTGCGGCCAACTTCAGGGTTGGCGCCTGCACCAAGGCCTTGTGTTAAATGCGGCCCGAGCTGCACTTTATTTGGTACTTCGCTTTGTTCCAAGGCTTTTGCATCTGTATTACATATAATGAAGTCTGTGCCTTCAATATTTTGAGCATACATAAAATTTACTGCATTGCTGCCACCGCCTCCAACGCCAAGCACTTTTATTATGGATGATTTTTGCTTTGGCAAATCAAAATGTATCATACGTTTTCGTTTTTGTGGTTAGTAAGTTTTTTAAGCTGTGAGCTGTCAGCCACGAGCTTCGAGCTCTTTTTGAATTTAATGGAATGAACTTTTTTAAATTTTCATCTCAGTTTGAGTTTTCAACTTTCAGCAACCACTGACAACTGACAACTCACAACTGGCAACTATTTTATCTCCTTATCATCTTCTTCTTTAAACATATCAATCAGGCTGTCTTTAAATTTATCCCAGAAGTTGTTTAAGCCCTTGCGTTTTGAAGTGTCTACTTTTTCTTTCTTCTCTTCTTTTCCATTCACCGGCAAATCTTCTTTTTTCAATACTTCAGGCACTTCCACTTTCTTAAACCTGTTATCGAATTCTTTTCGCTTGTGTTCATAATCATTATAACCTTTTAGTATTAAACCAATACAGGTTGCATACATAGGTTTCTTTAATTCATCTATATGATTGGGCGCAAGGTGCTCGTTGGGATAACCAATACGTGCACTTATACCGGTGCAGTATTCCGTAAGCTGAATGAGATGCTTTAGCTGTGAGCCGCCGCCTGTTAAAATAATACCACCATTTAACGCGCGTGCGTCTAATCCAATCTGCTTTATATGATACGTTACAAAATCCAGTATCTCGCCCATTCTAGCCTGTATGATAGCCGCAAGGTTCTTTACGCTTATTTCTTTTGGCGCCATGCCTTTTATTCCAGGTATGGTGATGTAAGCATTGGCTTTTGCTTCATCGGCGAGGGCAGTTCCAAACTGCACCTTCATAGCTTCTGCCTGCGCCTTCAATACACCCAAACCCATGCGGATATCGTTGGTGATATTTTCACCGCCAAACGGTATAACGGCAGTATGCTTTAAAATGCCATCATAAAAAACCGCAAGGTCGCTTGTGCCACCGCCGATATCCAATATGGCAACGCCTGCTTCCATATCAATATCGCTCATTACAGCGCTTGATGAAGCTAATGGCTGCAATACCAGGTCTTTTGTTTTTAAACTGCTGCGGTCAACAGCGCGATAGATATTACGTATCGCATTCCTGTCGCCGGTAATGATGTGGAAGTTGGCACCAACTTTCACGCCATTATAACCAACCGGGTCTTTAATGTTTTGATAATTATCCACATGAAAATCCTGTGGTATAACATCAATGATCTGGTCGCCTGCAGGGATAAAAGTTTTGCGCTGATTTTCCACCAACTGATCAATTTCCCAGCGGGCAATTTCTGTTTCTGCGTTCTGGCGAACAATGTCACCGCGTGTTTGCAAACTTTTGATGTGATGGCCGGCAACGCCTACATACACATCACGAATTTCAAGGTCCGGATTACTTTTTGCGCAGTTGGCCAGCGCCTGCTGAATGGCTTTAATCGTTTGATCAATATTCAGCACCTGGCCATGCTGAACACCGTTACTGTCAGCGCGCCCAAACCCGAGTATCTCCAGCTTGCCATACTCGTTTTTGCGCCCAGCGATTGCAGCAATTTTTGTAGTGCCTATATCAAGGCCTACAATAATCGGCATGCCGGTATCGTCGTACGCAGTTTGTGTGCCGCTTGCATTTTGGTTCATAGATTCTGTTTTAGTTGTTTGTTGTTATAGAAAAAGATCTCACCCTCGTTCCCTCTCCACAAGTGGCGAGAGACACCTCTGTTTAAGAGCCATCATTAACCACACTGCGGGTGCCTGAACATCAGGGTATATAAATATTTTTTTAAAGAACTTTAATTATATAATCCTTCCAATCCGTTAATCTTTACCAAGGCCCGTTCAGCCTTTCTTCTTCATTACAGCTTTAGGCTTTCTTTCCTGCTGTTTTTTACTGCTATTATTGCTGTTTGTTTTCTTCTCTGTTTTTTTATTTGCTTTGACAACCGGCTTCTTTGCCACAGGTTTTCTTTCCGCAACTTTTGAAGCTGGTATTGCAGCAGGCGCATCCACTTTTACAGGCTTTGATATTGGCGCTGTATAAGTT
>JAEWBD010000037.1 GCA_023391315.1 Bacteroidota bacterium
TCTAACGGTGCATCGGTTGCAACAACAATCATACAACTGCCATCAACAGGGTTGTTGAGCTGATCGCTTAAGAAATATTTACCCAGTTCCTGTGCCACAGGCACACCGGCTATTTGCAACACGCCGCCAAAATTTGTTTGTACCAACACCCCCACTGTATAGCCGCCTAAAGCTTTTGGCAATACCCTCGATGAAGTACCAATGCCTCCTTTAAACCCAAAGCAAACCGTGCCGGTTCCTGCGCCAACATTCCCTTGTTCTACTTCACCGGGTTTTGCATTGTTTATGGCATCTAAAACATCCTGTTCCTGCACATGCCTGCCGCGTATATCATTCAAATAACCATCATTGGTTTCACCGGCAATAATGTTTACACTGGCTATATCTTCATTGCCTTTTTGCGATAAAGTATAGGTAATGCCTGCATTAATGGCATTTGCCACATTTAATGTGTTGGTAAGAATAATGGGGCTTTCAATATTGCCTAATTCTTTTATCTGTGTTATACCGGCCAGCTTTCCAAAGCCGTTGCCTGTAAAAACAGCAGCAGGCACTTTTTGCTGAAAAATATTACCTCCATGCGGCATTATAACGGTAACACCGGTTCGGATGCTGTCGCCTGTTATTAGAGTTTTTTGTCCAACCAACACACCTGCAACATCGGTAATGGCATTGTTCCTGGCTTTTGGCAAAACGCCGATTTTAACGGGCGCCTGTGCATTTGTATTTATTATATAACCTAAACAAGCAAGTAAATAAAACAACCTGCAGTTAAGTATGCGTACTGTTTTCATGTTTGTGTAAATATATTGGAAGATTGGCTTACAGCAACCGTTGAATAAGTTTGAAAGGCTGTGAGGTGGGTATAACAACGTTCCTGTTTATCTTTTGTAAATTTGCGCTTTTGTCATTGATGTAAAGATGCATCTAAACAGCTCGTTTTTATTATGGAGACAATATCAGAAAACACGAAATTTTTTTTGTATGAATGGACTTATTCAATATTGCGTAAATGGGGGATTTCAGAAAATTCAGCTCATTTAATTAATCTCTTATTCCTGGCGTTAATTTTTGGTATTTTATTATTACTCGTGCAATTCATTATAAGAAAAGTGCTGGTGAATTTTGTAGCCCGGGCTGCGATGAAAACTACCTCTAAATTTGATGACTATCTTGTGCATAACCGCACCCTAAACAACATTGCCAGGTTAATTCCTTTATATATTTCTATTCAGTTGGTACCGATTATATTAACAGGTTTTCCCGGCTGGATAAATCCTGCACAAAAATTAATCAATGTTTTCCTGGTGATAGCCTGGGTAATGGTAATACGGTCAATTCTCCGCTCGTTCAGAGATCATTCACAAACCAAAAAAAGTTTTGAAGGGAAACCGCTTGACAGCTATTTACAGGTAGTAAATATCTTTATGTTTTTTATAGCCGGCGTTTTAATTTTTTCCACGTTCACCGGTAAATCCCCCTGGGCATTTTTAACTGCAATGGGTGCAGCGTCTGCTATTTTAATGCTTATATTTAAAGACACTATTCTTGGTTTTGTGGCCAGCATACAGGTTTCAACAAACGATATGGTTAGGATAGGAGACTGGATTGAAATGCCGAAATGTGGCGCTGATGGTGATGTGATTGAAATAAATCTTAACACCGTGAAAGTGCAGAATTGGGATAAAACAATTACAACTATTCCAACCTATTATCTCATTACCGATTCTTTTAAAAATTGGCGGGGCATGCAAAATGCCGGTGGCAGAAGAATAAAGCGTGCCATCAACATAAAAATCTCTTCCATTCATTATGTTTCTAAAGAAGATATAGCAGAGTTGAAAAAAATACAGTTATTATCAGCTTATATTGAAGAGCGACAAGCAGAAATTGATCTTTATAATGAAAAACATTTTCCTGACAGAACAATGCCGGTAAACGGGCGTAATATGACAAACGTAGGTTTGTTCAGGCAATACATTAATAAATATGTACAGCATCATCCGCGCATAAGAAAAGATATGACTTTGCTTGTTCGTCAATTATCACCGAGCGAACACGGGTTGCCAATTGAATTGTATATGTTTACCACAGATACCCGCTGGGCAGTGTATGAAGATATTATGGCTGATATTTTTGATCATTTATTATCAGCTATAAAATACTTTCACCTTGAAGTGTTTGAAGCGCCTGCTTCAGATGATATAAGGGGTTTAAAGCTTTCTTTTAAGCCTGAATTATTTGCTTATTAGGATAGTATAGATAAGGCACAAAAATTTTAACCACATATAGTAACTGGTCAAATAATAGCAGCCCCCAATACATCATGGCGGCTTGCTATTATGAATTTAAAAGCTAATAATAATCACCTGAATTGCTGCCAAACATCCAGCCAATTGAAAAACCGAAAGCATCCATGCTTTTGAGTTTATAATAAGCGTCATTGGACAGGTTAGATAAACCAAGGTTAAAGAAAGTGCTAAGCGAAATACCATTGGCAAACTGATAACCGCCTTTTAATTGCAGACCAACATCAAAGCGTTTTATCTGTCCTGCCGTGTCACTCCCAAATTCAATTTTACTGGTGTAACCAGCAGATGAATATTTACCGGAAATATTATACATAAGATTAGGGCCCACGCCTGCAAATAAGGTACTGTTATTGCCAAATATGTGCGAGTACATAATGGGAACAGGTAATAAAATGCGGTTAAGCGAATACTTTTCATCATAGTAATCATCGGCTATTTTCATATCGCCTGTTTTAAATAGCAGTGAAGGCCTTACCGCCAGGAAATCTGTAAGCTGGAAATGTGCTGTTACGCCTGCATGATAATTAAGCCCTGCATAAATATCATTGTCGTTGTAAAGTCCTGAAGCTGTAAAACCAATTTCAGGACCAACACTTACCTGGGCTTGCGTTGTTGAATGGAGCGAACAAATAATAAGGGCGGGGAGTGCCCATCTCAAAGCATTTAGTTTCATTTTTTTAAAAGTTTAGGCTACAAAAGAAAGCATTCTTATAATTCAAAAAACATAATTCAGTAAATATTTTTTAAGTGAAAACAATAATATGCTGTTTAAAACAGCAAGCTTTGTTGCTGCAGAAACAGGAAAAATTAAAGAGCCGTTTCACAAGGAAACGGCCTGAATTTTATAAAAGGATTATGCTTCTTGCTTATTCTTTGCTCCCGGTATAGGTTTGCCCCTGGTAGTCTATTTGCAGTGTGGTAACTTTATTATCACTATCGCGTATAAAAGTAAATGTGGCTGCACCGCTTGCATCAAAAGCATCTTTTTTATCGCTTATAGCATCCAGCGGGCCATTGTATTCACCGCCAGAATAATACAGTTTGTCATCCTTTACACTTATTTCCATGTACTCAAAAGGCAATCCTTCATATTTATACTTGCCGGTAAATGTTGAACTGTCGGCGATTGAAAATGCAGGCGTGCTGCTGATTGTTTCGGCTGCAGAATTCTGCGCGGAAACACTTAGGGTAAAGAAGCAAATGCCAAGAAGCGAGATAAAAATTGTTTTTTTCATGTGCTGATATTTTGGATTTTGAAGATAATGCAGGTTTGCATCTGTACAAAATAATTTGTTTGATTCCGGAACGTTTAATCTGCAAAACAGTTATGCATTATGTTCAGCCTTTGTTAATGTTCCTGATAGTAATGGCTGCGTTTTTTACAACATAATTGCGTTTGTTATTTTTGCCGCCTTTAAAATTTATTTGCTATGAAATTAAAACTGATTTTTACAGTAGTGTTTGCATACGCTTCCATAAGCCTGTTTGCTCAAAGCAGCAGTTATAAGCAATCCATTGGTGTGCGTTTAGGCAGTGGCTATTACGATGCAGCGGCAGCGGCCTATAAAACATTTATAACAAAGCCCGGGGCTCTTGAATTTGATCTGGGCATCCGCCCTTACAGCCGTCATGCTAATGATTGGGTGAATGTATCTTTCTCTGGTGTTTACCAGCATCATTTTGATATAAAACCGGTAGAAGGTTTAAAATGGTTTATTGGTGGCGGCGTGGTTGTTTCCAATTCTTTTTCAGACAACAAAGATCGCCGCGGTTTTAACCTGGGTTTATTTCCTACGGGTGGCGCAGATTATAAATTCGCCAAAATACCTTTAAGCGTATCTGCCGATATACGACCGACAATAAATGTTACGGAAGCCTATGATTATTATGACAGGGTTTATCCTAATGTTGGTGTATCGGCCAGGTATACTTTCTAAACTGTACTAAATAATTTATTGAAAAAGGGTTTCACAGGCCACACTTGAATTTAAGGTTTGCGGAACCTTTTTTATGCAGGAAGGTTACTTATTTGAACTACAGGATTATACCTCATCAGAACAAACAATTTTCTTTGCAGAAAAAGTGCCAATAGACATCAAACCTTTATATACTTTTTTATGCTTTTGTACACAAAAAAGGCCGCTCATTACGAACGGCCTTTTTAAAAATATAAACCCAAAGATTAATAATCCATACCCATACCACCTGGCATACCAGCCGGTGCTGCTGCGGCAGACTTAGGTTCAGGCTTATCAGCAATTACACATTCTGTTGTTAACAACATACCTGCGATAGATGCTGCATTTTCCAAAGCTACACGGGCAACTTTAGTAGGATCAATGATCCCGGCAGAGAATAATTTTTCATAGTTCTCTGTGCGGGCATTGAAACCAAAATCGCCTTTACCGTCTTTTATTTTCTGTACCACGATAGAACCTTCAATACCAGCGTTGGCAACAATCTGGCGC
>JAEWBD010000077.1 GCA_023391315.1 Bacteroidota bacterium
GATATAGGATGTGTTTAAAATCCAGAAATCAGTAGCCTGGTTATTGTTGCTATACGGAGACTGATTGGCCCTTGGGTATTTGGCATGCTGGTGATCGGGGGTCCACCGGTTATTATAATATTCGTATGTGGAATTGCTGTTATTGTTATTGAACGGAATAGTTATAAAACCCCTTATATCGCGGCTTGACATGGATGAGCCCTGGAAGAATAAAGAAAGATCAAATCCTTTCCATGCTGCGGAAATATTTGCTCCGTATGTAATGGCCGGAATATTTGGATTGCCAATTACAGTTTCATCATACGAATCAATTTTCCCATCGCTCTTGCCATCCGGGCCACCCAGGTCAGCATACTTAATATCGCCGGGATGCAATTCACCAAATTGAACTATATCATAGCCATCATCGCCGTTTATAACGCCATCGCCATTTTTGTCATCGGATGTGTTAAACAAACCAAGCGAATGGTATCCAAAAAGTGTATTCAGCGCACGGCCTGTCCTGCTGCGCTTGGGATCGTTTTTAGTTACAGAAGTTTCAAATACCTGTATCATTTTATTTTTGGCATAACTAAAGTTTGCGTCAATCCCAAGCTGAAGCCCGTTACCAAGTGTTTTATGGGAACCCACTGTAATTTCAAACCCGCGGTTTTTCATCACACCTGCATTTTCCTGGGCAAGGCTTAAACCATATTCCACCGGAACTGTAACCTGTGGCGGCAACAGCATGCCGGTTCTTTTTTCATTGAAATAGTCTGCTTCAATCCTCAGCAAACCTCTCCATATATTTGCCTCAAAACCAATGTCTGCTTTGTTTGCAACTTCCCATGTAATATAGGGGTTTGCTTCTATGGGCAGGTAAGAACCCTGTACAAGCCTGCCGCCGCCAAACGCATAGGCATTGCCATACAGGTTATAGCCATTTAAATATTGAAACGGATCTCCTGCCAGGTTACCGGATTTTCCCCATGAAGCCCTGAGCTTTAAATAATCGATATTTCTTACGGATTGAAAGAATTTTTCGTTGGACACAACCCAACCGGCAGAAAAAGCCGGAAAGTAAGCCCACCTGCTTCCGGGTGCAAAATAATAGTGCCCGTCATACCGGCCTGAAGCCTCCAGTAAATACCTGTTATCAAACCCATAATTTAACCTGTAAACATAGCCTATCTGGCTGCCCGTAGCAGATCCTCCGCCATTATCATAATCATTCCTGTCAGAACTACCAAGGCTAAGCTCATCAACATCAACAGCAAAATTGTTTCTTCTTGCATTAAAGTTTAGTTGCTTGTTATTTCTTGCTTCAGCCACTACCAACCCGGTTATTTCATGCTTCCCAAATGTGTTATGGTAGTTCAAATAACCCTGGTAAGTAAACGTGTTGTTTTGCCAATAGTTTTCATTAAGCCAGGTATAGGTAGCTGCGCCGCCTTCCTGGGAAGAAATTTGCTGCGTATAAGTATATGGAGTGGCGCTAACATCCTGCGACCAGTAAATAAAAGGTTTATGCCATTGCTTTTCAAAGTAGTTATAAGGGTCGTAACTGAATGCGCCTTTAATGCTCAACCCTTTTATAAAAGGTAGTTTCTGATCAATAGATATAGTACTCAGCAGGGTTGTAGTATTTCTGTAATAATAACCCCCCGCATTTAAAACGCCTAATGGTGCATTGCCTGCAAATTCTCCCCAATAACCATTGCTGTATAAAAGATTAGCTATGGGAATAAATTTATAGGTAGCCCTGAAAAGGTTATCTGTACTGGAGTTAGCATCCACATTATCGGTCTTCTGATAAGAACCATTTAATGACAGGGAAACGAGGGTGGTTGGAGTAACATCCACATCAAGGTTCACATTAAAATTGTATCGCTGGTATCCCACAGGGTCAAACATACCTTGCTGGTTAAAATAACTTAAGCCGGCAAAATATCGCACACTGTTTGAACCGCCACGAAGCTGTACATCGGCCTGGGCCATTGGCGCATGCATTTGCACCACGGTATTCAAGGCATCACTGATAGGATATAAATCGGGATCTTCCGCATTTTTTTGTGCGTATGTATCAATCAATTCCTGGGAGAATTGCAAAGTTGAGCTGCCCGGATTTTCATTCAGGTAAGCTTCGTTACGAAGCCGCATATAATCCTGTGCGCTAAGCATTTTAGGAATATAGGTAGGCTGCTGGTCTCCATAATAGCCACCAAAAGTTAATGTAGGTTTAGATGCATTCCCTCTTTTTGTTGTAATAAGAATTACGCCGTTGGCCCCGCCAAGACCATAAGGAGCAACTGCAGCCGCATCCTTCAGAACGGTTACCGAAGCTATAGTATTGGGGTCAACCTCATTGATGTTATTGCGGATAACGCCATCTACCACAATTAAAGGATTGGCATTTCCGGTTGTTGCAATGCCTCTGATATAAATGTCAGGGTTATCGGCACCGGGGCGGCCTCCGTTTGCATTCATCATTACACCGGATACCCGGCCGGCAAGTGAATTTGAAACATTGGCAACCGGAGCTTCAGCCAGCTCCTCTCCTTTTACAGTAGATATGGCAGCAGTAGAGGAAAGCTTTCTTTGCGTACCATATCCAACTACAATTATCGTTTGTAATGAAGCATCCAGGGAAGTAAGTTCAACAACAAGATTACTGGTTGAGCCATTTACGGGTACTTCCTTTGTTGTATATCCTACATAAGACACGACGAGCACTGCCGTTTGGCCTTGAATATTGATAGTAAAACTACCATCGGCAGCACTTGCAGTTGCATTTGACTTTCCTTTTTCAGTAATAGTAGCGCCCGAGAGCCCAACACCTTTGCTATCGGTTACTTTACCAGCCACCGTAAATAAAGCTGAAGAAGCTGGGTTGTTTTTATGATTTACATCTCTTGCAAATGATGTTATGCAACAGGTAATAAAAGCAAATAGAAAACAATGTTTAATCCAAAATGGATTGCTGAAAATAAGCTGTTTGGTAGTGATATTTTGCATAAAGTGTTTTTTAATGAGTGCAATCGTTAAAAGCACATAAGTTTAAAATCATTGTTGTTGATTAGAATATTTTCTCTTACACTAAAGCGCTTTAGAATATGCTTTTTACTCACCCGGATTTAGCTGGGATTGTATTACCCAAAGATTTTCGTCCAGGTTAGCCGCCTATTAGTTTGTGAAATATTCATTTGCAGTTTGTCAGGTTTTATTCATGATGTATAGATTTGGTGAAACAATTACTATTTTTTATAGGATGTTTACAGCAGAAAGCCTATTGCTCTTAATTGAATAATTAAAATTTATTAAACAAAAGCAGCCTGGCTTTGCTTTATTCGCCTGTAACGCATGCTGTTTAATAAAAGCCAATAATTATATCCCGGCTATTTTTTACAAATGCATTATTTTATTCCTATATGTAGTGTGGCTTTTTTATATAAAACCGCATATTTTATACATACTTGAACATATACCCTAAATGATAAAAGCAAGCCTATTGTTCGTTATCAGGTGCAACCGTCTTCAGGAAGCTGGAAGCTTCCGGCTTTAATTCTCACTGGCTTAAATAGAAACCGATTGCAAAAAAAATTAATTATTATTAAAACTGGCTACGTTTGATTTTGAATTCTCGTATGGCTTTGATCAGGTTTCTATAATAAAAGTTGGCTTTCGTGGTTAAAAGTAAGATTTTATTTGATTTAGCAACCGATTACGTAATTTTTTTATTTTCTCAGCTTCCATTGCCTTTATCTTTTTGACGCCTTCCTCTTTGCTGTTTATAAAAATGAAATCATCATGAATAATCCATCAACATTTTTGCCGCATACTACTTAAATGTTTTACCCACTTTCTGTAATCGGGGTTGCTGTAACAAAATGGTTGAACGTGATTAACGCACGCAACCGGGTCATCAATAGATTTTGTTGTAAATAATTACGGGGAATTATATACTTAACATGTCAACGGTTACGGCATAATTCTTCCTTTTTTAAACCGAAAATTTGTAATCGATTGCAATCCTATTTTATTTTAAAAACCCTGAATGAATGAGGCTTCAGTGTAAATGTGTAAACATTCTTAGGGCTCAGGTTTTTCTCGGTATAGCTAAAGCCGGGCTTTCTCAATTCGCCGTTTATAACTGCACCTGAATTCATGTCTGTAATTGTATTAAATGATGTGGACGTTACAGCTTTTACTACTGTTTCTGTATCAAGAAAAGATTCAGCAATGAATGTATTGTTATCATATACATACAAACTTATTTTAGAAGGGCCTTCTATCTGCACATTGAGTTCGCCGCTCAAAACCTGGCGGATTTTATTTAATGCTTCAACGGGCAAATTGTACAGGTCTGAAAAATTATCCGGTATAGTTAATATATACAAATGGCCCTTTGAATAATCTGCCGTGTGCAAAATGGGCCAGCCATTATCTCCGCTGATGCCCGAAACAATTTCCCAGGAATCGTTGGTGATGTATTGTATCTGCGGAATAAGAACAGCCTTATCGGCATGTATCAAATGAAATGTGCCTGCAGTGTAATCCTGCACTATGGCTTTCCTGTCTGTATAACGCAATTCAACAATATCATTCAGTTTATCCTGTATATTTTTAAGTAACCCCGATGTTATTACAACGGTTTTACCATCAGTCAATTGCTTTTTTATTTTATCAACGATCTTATCATCAAACTTTGCTTCTTCCGTTAATAAAACAATACTGTCTTCTGCAGGAAACTCAGGCCGCATATCCATTGGCAGGCCAATCATTCCCAAAAAATTCTGCAAAAAATCTTCGCCAACAGAATGATAAGGCTTATAACTTTTTATACCAATAGGATTTCCCAACGCCCCTAAAAATTTATCTATTTTTTCAAATGTATAACCCGCAAACCTTGCAATGGTTGTTGGCCTTGCGGGTGCACCGCCATTATAATTCTGCGGCTGCATCATTTCGTCATAATCAAAGCTCGTATGCTGCCCCTGCCAGGCGGCGCGGTCGGTTGCAGCTATCGGCCTTGTTATACTTCTGAAATCAAACAAGGTTTGTTCACGTGCTTTTGCAAACAAGGTTATCCAGAGCTGTTCCGCATACCTGTCAGCATAATTACTGGCGAAAGGGTCAACCCATCCGCCGCCATTTTTGCCCGGGGCAATATTTTCATAATAACGGATAATATTATAACCAAGATAAGGCTGCAGGTGCTGCGCAGATGTTACCGCATCCCTTGTTTCAGTACCGGTATAAACGCCGTCAAAAATTTTGGGTTCTGTTTCAAGATTAAAACCCATGCCGGCAAAATGTTCATACCAGTTTGGATACTTTACAATCACTTTTACTTTTGGATTAGCCGCTTTTGCAGGATCAACGATCAGGCTTTTTGCAGCTTCTGTCATCAGGCTTAAACGGTATTGTGTCCAGCTTCTGCTGCCTTTATCTTTTATAGCGCCGTCATCTTTACAGTTGGTAAAAAAGAAATCATCAAGAATAAACTCATCAAAATTTTTAGCCGTGTACTCACTTAAATGTTTTACCCATTTTCTGTCATCAGGATTGCTGTAGCAAAAAGTTTGAAACCGGTTAGGCTCGCTTATCGTCAAAGTAATGCCGCCGGCAACTTCTATGCCCCTGTCTTTAAAGAATTTTTTGGCAATATTTAAGGTGTCCTGGTTCACGACAATCAGGTCGCGGTGCGTTTCAAGATAAACTTTATCAACTTTTAACTGCCTCGAAATTTCGTTCCAGAGCGGCTTTAAATAATTATTGGTATCGCCCATCTGCCTAACCTCGTATGCGCGGCAATAAACAGATACTTTGAAGTTATTATAATGCTGGGCAGCACAACAATAAGACAACAGTGTGCATACAAATACAGCAAACAGTTTCATATAAAATTTTAAAAGATAAAAGCAATAGTTATTTATTAAAAGTTTCCAGGATGCATGTAAAGCTCCGCTAAAATAAGAGAAAATCCATATTTAATGCAATCGGTTACAGTTTATTTACTACATTGCCTTTTTAAATAGTAAAATAAATTTTTTGCCAGAGAATTGTTTGCAAAACGGTGCGTTTGCGAAGCCACTGAACCTGCTGCTATATTTTAAGTGTGCCAGCCAGTCACCGGTTTTTAATGTCGGCCTTTATAATTGATTATTACTGCATGAAGATTAAATTTATTTTTTTACTCTGTTCGGCAATTGCTTTTTCGGTTACTTCCTATACACAGGCTTTTGTATCGGAAAAAAAAACAGGTGCAGGTTTCCCGGTTGTTGCAGCATCACAAACAACTTCCATATATGTTGATGAACATGATGACTGGCTTGTACATAAAGCCGCTTCTTTATTACAGCACGACATAGAAATGATAACCGGCAAAAAACCTGAAGTGATTGCTTCATTGCCTCTATCAGCAGACAATATTATTATCATTGGAACAATAAACGGTTCCTCAGCAATCAATCAATTAATAAAAGCAAAAAAGTTAAAAGTTGATGCAATAAAAAATCAATGGGAAGCTTTTAAACTGCAAACCATCAGTGATCCCGTTAAAGGGATAAAAAACGCATTAGTGATTGTTGGCAATGATAAACGCGGCGCAGCTTACGGTGCCTTCACATTATCAGAGCAGGCAGGCGTATCGCCCTGGTACTGGTGGGCAGATGTGCCCGTAAAGAAGAAAGCGGAATTATATGTAATCAAAGGCAATTATACTTATCCATCACCATCAGTTAAATACCGTGGTATATTTATTAATGATGAAGCGCCTGCATTCAGCGGCTGGGCAGAAGAAAAATTCGGTGGCGTAAATCATTTGGTTTATGAGCACATGTTTGAGTTATTGCTTCGCTTAAAAGCAAATTATTTATGGCCTGCCATGTGGGGCAATGCATTTAATGATGATGATACGCTAAACCCGGTGCTTGCCAATAAGTGGGGAATTGTTATGGGTACATCGCATCATGAGCCAATGCTGCGTGCGCAGCAGGAATGGAAACGCTATGGCAGCGGTGCATGGGATTATACAAAGAATGATTCTGTATTGCGTGCTTTCTGGAAAAAAGGTATTGAAAATATGGATCATCACGAAAGCATTGTTACCATTGGCATGCGCGGTGATGGCGACATGCCGATGACGAAAGGCACAGCCATCAACTTACTCGAAAAGATCTTTGCCGATCAACGACAAATAATTGAAGAAGTTACCGGAAAGCCTGCCGGTGAAACACCACAGGATTGGGCATTGTATAAAGAAGTGCAGGATTATTACGACCAGGGTATGCGTGTGCCCGATGATGTTACTTTACTCTTGTGCGATGACAACTGGGGCAATATCCGCAGGTTACCAAAATTAAACGACAAACCACGCAAAGGCGGTTATGGCATTTATTACCATTTTGATTATGTAGGCGGGCCGAGAAATTATAAATGGATCAACACCAACAACATTGCAAGGGTTTGGGAACAAATGCACCTTGCTTACGAATACGGAGCACGGCAGATATGGGTTGTGAATGTGGGTGATTTAAAACCAATGGAATTTCCTATTTCTTTCTTTTTAGACTATGCATATAACGTGCACAACCGGAATGAAGATAATTTGAATGACTATTATTTGCAATGGGCAGCCCAGCAATTTGGTGCAGCTAATGCAGCAGGTATTGCAGGCATACTGGCAAAGTATGCACAATATGCATCCAGAAGAAAACCGGAATTATTAAATGCAAAAACATACAGCATAGAAAATTTTAATGAAGCAGAAAGGGTTACAAACGACTGGGATAGTTTATTGGCATCAGCAGAAAAGATAAACGATAAATTACCATCTGAATACAGGGACGCATTTTATCAATTGGTGCTGCATCCTGTAAAAGCATATGCCAACCTGCAGCATTTATATACTGCCGTTGCTTACAATAATTTTTATTACAAGAACAATAACCCGCTTGCCAACAAATATGCGGATGAAGCAAAAAAGTTTTATGTAAATGATTCTTTAATAAGCATTGAATACAATCAACTAAATGGCGGCAAGTGGAATCATATGATGGACCAAACCCATATTGGCTATACTTACTGGCAACAACCTGATAAACAAAAAATGCCCGAAATAAAATATGTGCAGGAAGAAGCAAAAAAGCTGTTAGATTCTTCAAAGGTGATTGCTAAAGATGTAAGGCTTCCGGATGTTGTAGAGAATTTTGAACCTGAACCTGAAGACGTAAATAAAAATATTTTTTATGAACTGAATGGTGATGTTTCTATTGAAGCAGCACATTATACAAACAAAAAAGATGCACCAGACATTTATTGGAAAATCATTCCGGGTATTGGCAGGGATGGCGATGGCATTACAACTTTCCCGGTAACAGCACCCACTCAAACAATCAATAAAAACACACCTCACCTTGAATATGAATTTTACACTTCCGATACAGGCGCATTTAAATTAAATGCTTACTTCTCTCCTACCTTAAATTTCCATAACAACTCAACCGGTTTGCAATTCGCCATTTCAATAGACGACGAAACGCCGCAAATTATTTCTATCAACAACGATGAAAACAAGCCGCGTGTATGGGATAACTGGGTTGCCAATAACATCATTATTAAAACAACCAATCATTCGATTATTAAAAACGGAAAGCATACAATAAAATATTGGATGATAAGCCCTGCGGTCATCCTTCAAAAAATAGTGCTTCATTTTAATGATTTGCAGCCATCTTACCTGGGCCCTGAGGAAACAATTTTTAAATCAACAAACAACTGACCATATGGCAAAAAAACTTTCCCGCATTCGTTCCTTTGCAGTCTTGATGCTGGCTTGCGGCATCACTGCTAAAAATGTCTCGGCGCAGGCAACACCTTCCTAAAAAGAAGTTTTTAAAAACGATTTCCTTATCGGCACGGCCATGAATACGCCGCAGATAGAAGAAAAGGATGCCGCGGCAGATGCACTCATCAAACAACAGTTTAATGCCGTAACGCCGGAAAATATTATGAAGGCTGAAATAATACAGCCCGGCTGGGATAAATATAATTTTGACCTGGCCGATAAATTGGTGGCTTATGCGCAAAAGAACAACATCAAGGTAAATGCGCATACGTTAATATGGCATAGCCAGTTGCCGGCATTCATGCGCCACATGCAAAGCGCCGATTCTGTAAAAAAATATTTTGAAGATCACATTACAACGGTTGCGGGCCGTTATGATGGTAAGGTGTATTCATGGGATGTGGTGAATGAAGCTTTGAATGAAGATGGCACTTTACGTAAAGATGTCTTTCTTGATAAATTGGGTGATGATTACATTGTTGAAGCATTCCGCCTTGCCCAAAAAGCTGCACCGCACACTAAGCTTTATTATAACGATTATAATATTGAACAACCGAAAAAAAGAGCAGGCGCTATTGCCATTATTAAAAAGATACAGGCCGCCGGTGTGCGCATTGATGGCGTAGGCATCCAGGGGCACTGGAAAGCCGGCAGTGTTCCTTTGAATGATATTGAAGAAAGCATTAAAGCATTTAGTGCTTTGGGTATTGAAGTAATGTTCACAGAGCTCGATTTAACGGTATTGCCAAACCCCTGGGATAATGCAACGGCTGAAGTAAGTGCTACCGCCAAGAGCAGCAAAGAGATGAACCCTTATGCGGCTGGCTTACCCGATTCTGCCCAGCAAACACTTACTCAATCCTATGCAGATTTATTCAGGCTTTTTGTAAAATATAAAGACAATGTAAGCCGTGTTACTTTCTGGGGCGTTAATGATGGACAGTCATGGCTCAACGGCTGGCCTATTAGGGGGCGCACCAATTATCCCCTGTTATTCGACAGGGATTTCAAACCTAAACCCGCTTTTTTCAGTGTTATTGAAACGGCAAAAGGCCAGTAAATTTTATCTTTTAAAACCTATTTATGAGTGTGCAGGATTCAACAGCAGTAAAACAAACAACAAAGCCTCCGGGCAGTTCACAGAAATTATCTGTACTGGAAAAGATTGGCTACAGCCTCGGCGATTTGGCCGCCAATCTTGTGTTTCAAACCTTAATGACTTACCTCGCCTATTTCTACACCGATATCTATGGCCTTGAGGCCAATCATGCATCGGTGTTGATATTAACGGTTGGCCTTATTGCAGCATTCGGTTTTAATCCAATTATAGGTGCGCTGGCCGACAGGACAAGCTCTCGCTGGGGTAAGTTCAGGCCATGGATTTTATTCACGGCTGTTCCGCTTGGTGTAATTGCATTGCTTGCATTTAGTACGCCAGATTTTTCTTATAAAGGCAAAGTGATTTACGCGGTTGTTACTTACACTTTATTGTTGCTGCTGTATGCCGCCAATAACCTTCCTTACTCAGCATTAAGCGGTGTTATTACCGGAGATATGAAAGAGCGCAACAGCCTATCCTCCTACCGTTTTGTGGCGGTAATGTTTGCGCAGTTTTTCGTGCAGGTTTTTATGCTGGCGATTATTGTATCGGCAGGCAACGGCGATAAATCTGTGGGCATAGAAAAAGTAATGACGTGGCTGGCCATCATCGGCACTATTATGCTCCTTATCACATTCTTTACCACCAGGGAACGCATTGTACCAAAGCCCGAACAAAAATCAAGTTTAAAGGAAGACTTAAGCGATCTTTTTAAAAACAGGCCCTGGGTTATTATGCTTGTGCTTACAACACTCGTGTTTATAACGCTTGCTATGAAGGGCGGCTCTTATGTCTATTATTTTAGAAATTATGTTGATAAGGAAAGCCTCACCAGTTTTGTAACCCCTATCATCCATTTCTTTTCAGGCATCGGCCTTAATGTTTTTGAAGATGACCCTGTTTCAGCAGGCTTTGGCTTATTCAATGCAGGCGGTATCATTTTCATGATTGTTGGCATCACCTTATCAAAAAGATTTGCCGACAAATATGGTAAACGCGATGTATTTGGCGTTTGCTTATTCATCTCTACATTATTCATACTGGCATTTGTTTTTTATCCGCCAACATCAATAAAAATTATTTTTTTATCGCAAATTTTACATGGCTTTTTTTATGGCCTCACTATACCGTTGTTATGGGCCATGATAGCCGATGTGGCCGATTACAGCGAATGGAAAAACAACCGCCGCGCCACCGCCATTATCTTCTCGGCAATGATGGTGGGTTTAAAAGCCGGCCTCAGCATTGGCGGCGCTTTGGTAACATGGATTCTTGGTTTGTATAACTATGTTCCCAACAGCGATGTGCAAACACCTGCAGCCATTAACGGTGTAAAAATGCTGGTGAGCGTATATCCTTCTATACCTTTTTTGATTGGCGCAGGACTTTTGTTTTTCTATGTCATCAATAAAAAAATGGAAGTGCAGATTGAAAGCGATTTAAAACAAAAACGAAACAGTTAAAACAACAAGTTGTTTTTTGATAAAGATGATGATACCGGCAAATGAACAGGTGGCATCACGGTTGCGTCGTAACACTGCATCAGCAGGAACGCTGTTGAGCTGAAGGTTGCGGTTCAATGTTGCATAAGCAAAAGCTCTTTTACAAAATTTTATTGTTGTTGATTAAGCTGATTGTTGACATCGGTCTGACGCTTAATGCGTCTGACCAGGTTGTACGTAAATAAAATGATCTCGACTAAGGTTTGAAGAATAACAGCCGAAGAAACAACAATACAAAAGCCAAATCAGGGCGTGTGCACGGATGTGCTGTATTATCATCCATGCTTGACTTTCTTGTTAGTTTTTGTGTCAAGACAAAAAGTAAAAAAAACATATAAACAAACATTCTTAATTAATGAAAAAGCTTTCCTTTAAACAGGAAGTTAGAGGAGGACAATATCATGCCTGAAGAAAGTATAACACATATCAATTTTGAAGAGCTTAACAGCAAAGCCGTTGCGCAACCTTTGATCAGCCACATTTATACCGCCGATCCGTCGGCACATGTATTCAACGGAAAAATTTATATCTATCCATCACATGATGTGGATGCCGGCGAAGCCTTTGATGATCTCGGCAGTCATTTTGCCATGGAAGATTATCATGTCATTTCAATGGATTCACCAACCGGCGAGGCCAGGGATAATGGTGTTGCCTTGCATGTAAACGATGTGCTCTGGGCGGAGAAACAAATGTGGGCGCCCGATGCCAATGAAAAAGACGGTAAATACTATCTCTTCTTTCCCGCAAAAGATCATAAAGGCATATTCAAAATCGGTGTAGCGGTCAGCGATTCACCAACAGGCCCGTTCACACCGCAGCCGGAAGCGATCAAAGAAAGTTTTTCAATAGACCCTGCCGTATTCAAAGATGATGATGGCAGTTATTATATGTATTTCGGCGGTATCTGGGGCGGACAATTGCAACGCTGGCGCAGCGGCAGTTTCAATGCGGCACAACCGGAAAGCCCGGTAGCACATTTGCCAAATGATAAAGAACCTGCTTTATGCGCAAAAGTGGCAAAGCTTACAGATGATTTATCAGCGTTTGCAGAAACACCGAAAGATGTTGTTATTGTTGATGAAAATGGCAACCCCTTATTGCAGGGCGATAATAGCCGCCGCTTCTTTGAAGCATCCTGGATGCATAAGTATAACGGCAAATATTATTTCTCTTATTCCACCGGCGATACACATTTTATCTGTTATGCCATTGGTGATAATCCTTACGGGCCGTTTACGTATGCAGGCAGGATTTTAGAACCTGTTGTAGGGTGGACATCGCATCACTCGATTGTTGAATTTAATGGTGAATGGTATTTGTTTTATCACGACAGCAGTTTAAGCAAAGGCGTAACGCATCTGCGCAGTATAAAAGTTACAAAAATCGAATACGATGAGAACGGGTTTATAAAAACAATAAACCCTTATGGAGATTTAAGGCCCTGATATAAGCATAGAATGCAATGCTCTTCAAATGCCGTTAATGTGTATTTATATTCAATGTGCCGCATGCTATCCGCAATAATGATAATAATGATTGCATGTATTTCGCATTTCAGTTTCAATAAAAAATTGTAATTAAAATATGAAAAAGGTTTTCCTCGCATTAATAATCCTGCTGCCTGCTTCAACCCTGTTTAGTCAGTCAACTGAGGTAACTATTCCTGGTTCGCAAACAAAAAAGTTCACTTCAACAATTGTGAACGGGCAGGAATATGTTTTGCAGATTTCCCTGCCTTCAGGCTATGATAAGAGTGATAAGAAATACCCGGTTGTTTACCTCATGGATTCGCAGTGGGATTTTCCGTTGTTAACAGCATTATATGGCCAGCAATATTATGATGGTTTTTTGCCTGAGTTGATTATCGTTGGCATCACGTGGGGCGGCCATCACCCAAATCCCGACAGTTTACGTTCAAGGGATTATACTCCTACAACGGAACAGCGTTTACCGCAAAGCGGTGGTGCTGACAAATTTTTATCTGTTATAAAAAAAGAAGTGTTCCCGCTTATTGAAAGCAATTACCGCGTTGATGTGAATGATAAAACATTGGTTGGTTGTTCGCTCGGCGGCTTATTTACCATGTACACTTTGTTTACCCATCCGGATATGTTTAACCGTTATGTGGCAGCAAGCCCTGCATTTACCTGGGATAATAATGTGCTGAATAAATATGAAGAGCAATACCACACAAATAAATCTAATCCCCCGGCAAAATTATTCATGTGTGTTGGTGGTGTTGAGACAAGTGTACCAGGCTTTGAAAAACTAACGTCATTTTTAAAGGATCGTCATTATTCAAACCTGCAAATTGAAAGCAGGGTGTTAGAAAACACGGGGCATTCCGGTACAAAAGGCGAAGGCTATGCAAGAGGGCTACAGTTTGTTTTTAAACGGCCTTCGCTGCAATTATCATCAAACATGCTGGAGCAATATGCAGGCAGCTATAAAATGAATGATGGAACAATCATACAAGTAAAACCGGAAAACGGTTCGCTCACTGCAACTGTTGCCAATAATACATTCAAATTGCTGGCAGCATCTGAAACCGATTTTTATATGACTTCATCTTTTTTAAAAATACATTTTGCAAAAGATGATAAAGGCAATATTTCGGGCTTTCATTTGGAGCAATATGGTTCAGGTGAGTTCGTGAAGAAAACTGAATAAGCGCCATACAGACTGGTTCAGTCTTTTAGACTGAACCAGTCTTCAACACTGCAATACAAATACCTTCAACATAAAAAATTAAACGAAGCCTGCTTATAAAATATGAGACAACTGAAAACTAAATACGCACGAATGAATAGAATAATTATGTTTTGTTTTTGCCTGTTTGCAAGCATTATTGTTAACGCACAAATAAAGCTTCCGCAACTGATAAGAGACAGCATGATACTGCAACGCGATGCCAAAATAAATATATGGGGATGGGCTTCCAACGGTGAAAAGGTAAGTGTAAAGTTTAATGGTAAAACGTATAAAACAACTACTGGAAACGACGGTAAATGGGCGGTGCAAATGGTGCCGCAAACAGCCGGTGGCCCTTATACAATGGATATATCGGGTAAGAACAAAATTACCCTGCATGATATATTGATTGGTGATGTTTGGCTATGTGCAGGCCAGTCGAATATGGTACATCAAATGATATTGCATGGCATTCGGTATGCAAATGAAATTGCCCATGCAAATAATAGTGAAATAAGACAATTTTGGGTTCCGAACATCACCAATTTAGAGGCGCCTCAAAACGATCTGCCATCAGGTTCCTGGAAGTGGGCCAACCCAACAGATGTACAGCAGTTTTCGGCAGTGGCTTATTTCTTTGCCAAAGCTTTGTATAAAAAATACCATATTCCTATAGGCATCATCAATGCAAGCTGGGGCGGCGTTCCCATAGAATCCATGATGAGTGAAGATGCATTAAAGGATTTCCCAAACATTCTTACAACAGTTGAAAAAAATAAAGACACGGGCTATGTAAATGAAACCAACCGCAAGGCATTTGCTGCTATGCAAGCGATGCCAAAGCCTGAAGATAAAGGCATGCATGAAAAATGGTATGAGCCATCCTATGTTCCGAAAGGATGGCGTACCATCGCTATTCCAGGCTATTGGGAAGACCAGGGCGTAAAAGATTTAGATGGCATTGTTTGGTACAGGAGAGAAATTGATGTACCCGCATCAATGATTAATACATCAGCGAAGGTTTTTTTGGGAAGGATTGTAGATGCAGATGAACTGTACATTAACGGAACAAAAGTTGGCAGCACCGGTTATATGTATCCGCAGCGCCGTTATGCAGTTCCGGAT
>JAEWBD010000102.1 GCA_023391315.1 Bacteroidota bacterium
TTTTATAATTGGCAAACCTTACATTAACTACCGGATCTTTAAAGTAAACAGAAATTTTTTGTGTAACCAGGTCTTTTACCTGTTGCGTGCTAAGGTCTTTTACCAAAACATCACCAATATAAGGCAGGTGAACATACCCGTCTTTATCCACAAGGTAGCCGGAAATTATAGATTGCTGGCCATTCCGGTCGCCCATGCTTGTTATGGCGCCTGAGTTTAATGGCAGGTTACCCTGGTTTAAAACCGAATTTGCCTGAGGATCGAGCGTTTGAATATTAATATTCAGCACATCATCTACCCGTACAATGGCAGCAGGTGGTGTTAAGGTTTGCAGTATTCTCTGGGCCCTTGCCGAATCCGGTACATCTTTAAAATAGGAAACACGCTGAATTTTACAGGATACGAGATTTATAAAAAGCAGGGACACTAATGAATACGTAATTAGCCGCGAAGCAGTTTGAAACATTCTTAGTTAATTTATATTTTTTCCCAAAAGCAGGCAAAAATAACTTGCCCTTCTATTAATGCCAAATTAATAATATTGTTATATGTAAAAGGTTTGTATGCGTTTACCGGCTGTTGGTGCGCACTAAAATAATATATGCAATAAGCCCTGGTGTCATCAGTTAAGCCTTGCTTTTTGCACCTGCATCAGCTTGTTATCGTTTGCATTAATAAGCACCAGTGCAAAAATGCCCAGTATAAGCAGCAGGGCCACTTCGAGATGCGACATAATAACTGTTCCGCCAACATCTATTTTTGCAATGCTGAAAATATGGCTTCCTTCACTCGCCTGTATTTCGCTTAAAGCATTTAAATGCTGTATTACATTTTCAAAACTTACATTAACAGCTTTATTATTTTCATTCAGCCCTGCAGTAAGCGTATTATATTGTTCAAGTTCCTTTTTAAAAGCAATCCATTGTTTTTTTTCAGCAGGTGTTAAATAAGTGGTTTCGTAAGTTTTTATTATTGAATGAATAGCGCTGTCGTGCCGGGCAGCAGTTGCCGCATTATCATTTGCCTTCATTTCATTCAGTAAAAATTTCTTTTGGTAAAGATGGTCAGTAAGCTGAAATATATAAGTGGCGGGCATCAGCCTGTCTTTATAGATAGAAGCGATGGATTCATTCAGCTTTGAAAAGGTTTTCCTGTTGGAAATATTATTCACTAATATTAATACAATAATCAACAGGAGCACCGCAACCGCCTTCATTTTGTCTTTTACCAGGTAAGCCCATTTCATCTGTATATCTTTTATTTTTTAATTGCCGGATGCCCGCCCGGCCGCACGGGCAGGGAATGCCCTTAAATAATCATCGCCTTGATATGTCAAAAGCCTATGGACATTCATAACAGGAAATTTAATTATTGTAAATTAAAAAGATTTAAGATAGCAACCATTGCTTTGCATCATAAATAGCTTATTTAACTATTTCTGTTATTAAAGGATATCGGTTGCATTGTAATGGTTAATATTTTTCGCTGTGAAAAGCCTAAAAAATAATAATCTTTGATGCATTCGTCAGAATAACCAATATCAATAGAAAATATAATGGGCATAAACGAATTTTCAGGTCATGTTGCAATAGTTACGGGTGCGGGCCAGGGCATTGGCTTTGAAATTGCAAGACAGCTCTGCCTTAAAGGTGCATCTGTTTTAATTAATGATATACATGAACCGCTGGTTGATGAAGCTGTTGCAAAAATTTCAATGCATGGACATTGTATAGGATTAGCCGGTGACGCCGCTGATGCTGCCTTTATTCAATCAATGGTAGATGAAGCGGTAAATAAGTTTGGCAAATTAACGATCGCAGTTGCCAATGCAGGCATTACTTTATTTGGCGATTTTTTTGAATATAAATTACAAAGCTTACAGGCTGTGATGAACCTGAACATTGGCGGCAGTTTTTTGCTGGCGCAGGCCGCGGCTAAACAAATGAAACAGCAAAACAGCGGCGGAAGTATTTTGCTTATGTCATCCGTAACCGGCCACCAGGCACACAAAAACCTGGCTGCTTATGGCATTACAAAAGCCGCGCTTGAAATGCTGGCAAAAACGCTGGTAGTTGAATTATCACCCTATAATATTTCAATCAATGCCATTGCGCCAGGCGCTACTGTTACGGAACGCACAGGCGAAGACCGGGATTATATAACCACCTGGAGCCGTATAACGCCTATGGGTAAGCCAGCAACGGTGGAGGATATTGCCAATGCAGCATTGTTTATGGTTTCGCCTGCATCAAGACATGTTACGGGGCAAAGTTTGGTTATTGATGGCGGCTGGACGAGTGTAAGCCCCTCACCGTATTAAAAAATAAGTATGGATTTTAATTTAAATTTTATAATATTTCATGTTCAGATTAGATAACAAAACAGCCATCATAACCGGTGGCGGCAGCGGCATAGGAAAAGCTATTTCCATATTATTTGCACAACAGGGCGCAACAGTTTGCATTATTGATATTAATGATGAAAGCAAAAATGTGGCTGATGAAATAAATGCAGCCGGTGGTAAATCATTCTTCTATAAATGCAATATTTCAAGCCAGGTGGAAATAAAAAACGTTGTTGCCGCCATTATGCAGCAGCATGCGGCCATTGACATTTTAATTAATAATGCCGGCATTGCACATATAGGCACTGCAGAAAATACTTCGGCAGAAGATTTTGAAAGGATATTGAATGTAAATGTGAAAGGCGTTTATAATTGTTTGCACGAGGTAATTCCCTTCATGAAACAAAAAGGCGGCAGCATTGTAAACATGGCTTCTGTGGCTGCGTTGGTTGGCCTGGTTGACCGCTTTGCTTATTCTGCCACCAAAGGCGCTGTGTATGCCATGACGCTTTCCGTGGCCAAAGACTATCTATCCCATAACATACGCTGCAACAGTATTTCGCCCGGCCGTGTGCATACGCCTTTTGTAGATCGATTCCTTGCCAAAAATTATCCCGGCAAAGAAGCTGAAATGTTTGAGAAGCTATCCAAAACACAACCTATCGGCCGCATGGGCAAGCCGGAAGAAATAGCGCAGCTTGCTTTGTATTTATGCAGCAACGAAGCATCGTTTATTACAGGCTGCGACTACCCTATTGACGGCGGTTTTGTAAAGCTGAATACATAAAACTGCCGTAAAGGGCCAATTGCTCTCTTCACCGAAGGTCTAATTGAATTTGCTGATTTTATATAATTTGAAACCTCATCATTAACAAATTGAGGTGGGCGGGTTTCATTTGCTGCATCCCTTAAATCCTGATACAAACCTTTTGGTATCCACTTAAAAGGGTCAGGGGTATAATTAGGATTAAATCCTTCCAGTACATTTATATGTGCGCTAACACTTCCGTTATAATATGCTTTACCAGGTTGTAAATATTGCGGCTGGCTGCTGTTTAACCCATACTTAAAATCTGCCATAAAA
>JAEWBD010000121.1 GCA_023391315.1 Bacteroidota bacterium
AAAAAATACTGGTAGTGAATACCGCTTCTCATTGTGGTTTTACACCTCAGTACGAAGGACTTGAAAAATTATATAAGGAAAATAAAGACAAGCTGGTTATTGTAGGCTTTCCATCCGATAATTTTGGCGGACAGGAATTTCAGAATGACGATTCCATCAGCAGCTTTTGCAAAAAGAATTTCGGCGTTACTTTCCCGCTTACCACAAGGGTTGATGTAAAAGGTGATAACACAACACCTGTTTTTAAATACCTCTGCCACAAAGATGAAAATGGCGTACTGGATGCAACCATTTCCTGGAACTTCAATAAATTTATTATTGACGAAAACGGAAATTTATTACAGCATTTTGATAGCAAGGTTACACCAGACAGTCCGGAGCTTTTGAAATACATTAATCAATAATCAATTCTGTTGTTTTAAATAAAATCCCCGCCTGAACAGACAAAGCGGGGATTTTATTTATAGAATATTGAGTGTTCTTAAGAAAGGCAACATTCCATATTATTCAATAATATTAATGATATAAAGGTTTGGCGTGATAATAACTGCGGCTGAAGAAGTATTTAAGACCAATGTTTATAGATTGCAGTTTGTCTATTTCAGGTATGCCATCACCTCCCGGCAACATATTCGTAAGCGTACTTTGAAATATAGCCGTTACTTCAAACTTTTGCGATACGCTTAAACCTACGCCCGCATTTAAGCCCCAAACAGCATTGGCAATATCCGATCTGAATTCGCTTTGCAGGTTAATGCTTCTTCCAAAATTAATTTTATGGTTGTCATCTTCAGTGCCTACTACTATCTGGGCGCCGCTTGAATCTTTTCCGTAAATTGTTGATTTCCGGCGAACCTTGCCGCCAATGCCTATTTGCGTAGTAGCGCCGCCATAAACTCTCAGCGCCAGTTGTTTTGAAAGCGGGAACTGGTATCCTATTCCAAAAGGAAAATTAAGAAACATTGGTTTATAAGCATATTCTGATACAATGGCCCTTGATGCCGTGGCACCTGAAGAATCGCGGCCATATCGCTGTTGGGAAATACCCGCTTCAATAAATACAAGAAAGCCAAACTGGGTATGATATTCTGTTCCTACAGATGCCTGCCAGCCATAACCGAAAGTACCATCAACTGTTCCACCCGGGTTCCTGGATACATGAAGATTTGTTGCATTACCGCCTGCTTGCGCATAGAATCCAAATTGTGCCTGAATAGCAGAGGAAATTAAAATTCCAAATGCTAATAGCCAATACTTCATAAGCATATTTTGTGCAAATAAAAGACATTTGAACTTGCTGACAGGCATCAATTCTTCATTTTAATAATAATATGCGCTTGCAAAATGTAAAATAATAGCTTTAACATTTCCGAAGGTTTTCGTAATTGGCAAATCTCTATATATTTGAACTACTAAAATTTTCGTAGATTAAAATTACAGGTTATGATTAAGACATTAAGATTAATAATGTTGTTTGCCGCAACTTCATTTTTTGTTTCCGCCCAGGGCCAGCCCCCATCAAAAGATAGAATGGCTAATACCGGCAGGCAAAATATCATCATTCAGAAAAAAGATTCAGCTAAAGAAAAAATTACCGTAGTCATTGATGGCAATACTGTTACTGTAAACGGCAAGCCCGTTGAGGATTTTAAAAGCGATGATGTAAATGTTATTCAACAAAAAATAAAAGATGGTAATTTCTTCGTGTATGGAGATGGCCATTACGGCGCTGCAGCTTTAGCCCCACTTGCCCCACCTGCGCCGCAAATGCTTGAGCTGAAAAAAGAAATGATGCGCAACGTAAAATCAAACAGCGCTTTTCTTGGTGTGATGACGGAAAAAAATGATCAGGGTGCAAAAATTACAGACGTAACCGAAGGCAGCGCTGCAGAAAAAGCCGGCCTGAAAGAAAACGACATTATAACCAAAGTTGGCGATGATAAAATTACCAGCCCGGATGACCTGTATAAAGCAGTTGGCAAACATAAGCCCGATGAAAAAGTTACCATTACTTATTTGAGGGATAGCAAGCAGGCCACTGCAAATACAACGCTTGGCAAGTCTGATCAAATGCGCGTTTTTTCATGGAATTCCCCCGAAACAGATATGGATGTTTTCAGAAACTTTGGCGGCCCGCGCAGCTTCGCTTTTTCCTGGAATGATAAGCCCCGCCTCGGCCTTTCTGTTCAGGATACCGAAGAAGGCAATGGTGTAAAAGTGCTTGATGTGGATGATGAAGATTCACCCGCAGCTAAGGCAGGCTTAAAGGAAGATGATATAATTACCCAGGTAAATGGCAAAGCCGTAAATTCTACAGATGATTTAAGAGAAAGCATAAAAGAGCTTAAGAAGGGGGATACGGTTAAATTAACCTATAAACGCAACAATCAAACGCAAACCGTTGACGTTAAAATTCCAAAAGATTTAAAAACAATAGACTTATAATTTTCATTTTTCTCATGTGCAATAAACCGTTGTTTTCTAACAGCGGTTTTTTATTGCACGTTAATACGATTATGCTTTTAAAGATTGGTGTTATTCTTGTTTATCTGCAGCATTGCTAACTTCTAAATACTTTTTATGAATGAATTTTCACTTGGTAAACTTTACCTGGAAGAACTTGAAGCGGAAATTAAAGCAAGCCGCAAATGCCTGGAGCGTATTCCCGGCAAATTGTTTAGCTGGAAGCCGCATGAAAAATCAATGGAGCTTGGTTACCTGGCTTTGCTTGTAGCTGAAATGCCGCGCTGGATTGCAACTATGGTGAAAGATGATGCAATTGATTTGGCAACATTTAAACATTCAACTCCAAAAACAACTGAAGATTTGCTTGCACAGTTTGATGAAAATATTAAAATGGCAAAAGAATCTTTGCAAAATGTAACGAACGAACAATTGGATGAAACTTTTTCCTTAAAAACAAACGGGCAGGTTATTTTTAGCTCACCTAAAAAAGATAATGTAAGTTCTACCATGAATCATTGGGTGCATCATCGCGGACAGCTTACAGTTTATATGCGGCTGAATAATATTGCCGTGCCGAGTATTTACGGCCCTTCGGCAGACGATAAAAATTTCAGCGGTCCAGGACAATAACATGCCCGCCGCAATGTACTATCCCATAACACGGGAAATAAACTTTATATTTGCGAAGCAAAAAAATACGATTATGAAACTTAAATATTTTCTCTTGGGTGTGATGAGCTTTTGCTCAGCGAGCTTATTTGCCCAAACAAAAACAGATACCGTAAAGGTTTGGGGCAATTGTGATGAATGTAAAAGCAAAATTGAAAAAGCGGCAGCAAAAGCGGGCGCTTCCACTGCAAGCTGGAGTGATGAAACTTATTTACTTGCCGTAAACTACGATGAGACAAAAACATCAGTTTTAGATATTGAAAAAGCTATTGCTGCCGTTGGTTACGACACACAGGATGTAAAAGCTGATGATGCCGCTTATAAAAAACTGCCGAAATGTTGTCAATACGACCGTAAACCTGCAACTAAAGCGGATTAATTAATAATATTTTATTTTTGAAAAGTTGCAACTGTTTTTCGGTTGCAACTTTTTTTATAGCACGAACCGATATACATAATTTACCATGATGATATTAAGAAAATTACCGCTGCTTGTTTTATTTGCATTCTTCTTTATCCCCGTTTTTTCCATTGCACAAACGCCTCCAATACATAACAGCGCTGATATTTATCAGCAACTGAAAAAATTAAATGTGCTGGGCAGTGTTTTATACATAGCGGCGCATCCTGATGATGAGAACACAAGGCTGCTCACCTACTTTGCCAATGGTGAATTATTGAGAACAGGTTATATGAGTTTAACACGCGGCGATGGCGGTCAGAATTTAATTGGCGATGAACAAGGCACTGAACTCGGCTTAATAAGAACGCAGGAATTATTATCGGCAAGAAGAATTGATGGCGCTGAACAATTCTTTAGCCGTGCTTATGATTTTGGATTTTCAAAAAGTTCGGATGAAGCCTTAAGGTTCTGGAACCATGATAAAATTTTAAGCGATGTGGTTTGGGTGATACGCAATTTCCAGCCCGATGTGATCATCACCCGCTTTCCCGGCGATACAAGAGCTGGCCATGGCCACCATGCAGCCTCTTCCATTTTAGCAAAAGAAGCTTTTGCCGCCGCGGCTGATTCAACCATGTTTCCCGAACAATTTAAGTATGGTGTAAAACCCTGGCAGGCCAAAAGGATTTTATGGAACACATTCAACTTTGGCAACGTAAATACTACCAGTGACGACCAGTTTAAAATGGAAGTAGGCGCTTATAATACTTTGCTTGGAAAAAGTTATGGTGAAATTGCTTCGCTAAGCCGCAGCCGGCACAGAAGCCAGGGCTTTGGCTCCGCCGCGCAAAGAGGTGAAGCGTATGAATATTTTGAATTGCTGGATGGCTCGCCTGTAAAAAATAATTTGTTTGATGGGGTGGATACAACATGGCAACGCATTGGTGCAGCTAACATTGAGCAACAGGTTGATGCAATCATTAAAAACTTTCAGTTTGAACATCCTGAAAATGCTGTTGCTGCATTGGTGGGTTTATATAAATCAATCGAACAATTGCCCGATGGCTACTGGAAACATAAAAAACTGGAAGAAGTAAAACAATTGCTGGTTGAATGCTGCGGCATTTACGCAGAAGCTACCACCAATAATGAGTTTGGCGTACAGCAGCAAAAATTTAATGTAAGGTTTGTGGTGAATAAGCGGCTGAATACAAACGTTACATTAAAGAATATAAAGCTGCTTGCATTCGATTCCGTTCTCAATACAAATCTTGCCACCAACACGAATCTTAGTTTTTCCCGCAATTTTATGGTGGAAGACAATATGCCGGTTTCACAGCCTTACTGGCTTGAGTATGGCATTGACAGCATTGGAAGTTTTACCGTAAAAAATCAAACCCTCATTGGCAAAGCGCAAAACGATGCAGCATACCCGGCGAGTTTCACTTTCAGCATAAACGGAACGGATATAACGATTTACAAACCCGTTCAATACAGGTTTGTAAATCCTGCCCGGGGCGAATTATATGAACCGTTTATGGTAATAAACCCTTTAAGCATTGCAGTGCGGCCTTCTGTTGTTTTAACCAATATCAAAAAAAATAATGTGGCGCTTAAAAATGATAACGTATATGCCCAGGTGAAATCATACGTTGAAGCGCCCAACGCAAAACTGAAGTTATTTTTTGTGCAGGATAATGATTCTGTCTTTATAAAAGATACAACGGTTGATCTTGAATACAATCAAACATACGATTTCAGCTTCTCGTTATCCAAATATTACAATAAACAAAAAGGCGAACCTTCTGTTGCGGTTGAAGTTAACATCAATAATCAGCCTGAATCTTATAACGGCGACCTGCATTCCATTCAATATGAACATATTCCTTATATACATTATTATGCAACAGATAAAATTCATGTAATAAATGAAGAAGTAAAAACAGTGGGCAAACGTATTGGATACATTCCCGGCGCCGGTGATAAATTGCCGCAGAGCCTGCAGCAAATGGGTTACGAGGTAAAGATGCTTTCGCCAAATGATATTACAACATCCAATTTAAAACAGTTTGATGCTGTGATAACCGGCGTGCGTGCTTACAATATAAATGAATGGCTGAATGAAAAATATGGTGTGCTGATGAACTATATAAAAAACGGCGGCAACCTGATTGTGCAATACAATACCAACAACCAGATTGGTACGGTGAAAGCCAATATCGGCCCGTATAATTTTACCATCAGCCGCACGAGGGTTACAGAAGAAATTTCACCTGTGCATATATTATTGCCCAATAATCCTGCACTCAATTATCCCAATAAAATCACCAGCGCAGACTTTAATAACTGGATCCAGGAACGCAGTACCTATCATGCAGAACAGTTTGATAAACATTACCAGGCGCCGCTTGGCATGCACGATGTGAATGAACCGGAAAGTAATGGCGGCCTCATTATTGCCAAATATGGCAAAGGCAATTTTGTGTATGCAGGCATTGTATTTTTCAGGGAGTTACCCGCCGGCGTTGATGGCGCTTACAGGTTGATGGCAAATTTGATTGCATTGCCGAAAGGCCAGTGACCCGAAGACTTTGCAAGGCAATAAGGTTTGCTCAAACAACGAAAAGACCGTAAAAAACAGCGAATAATACCGGGAAAACGGCGACAATAATTATGGAAAAAGCTTTTTCATTAATCACAAACAGTTTACAACGTTTCCGTTTTTTAGATAGTCCTTGTTATTAAAATAAATATCATGAAACCCGGGATTTACCTTGCCATAATGTTGCTGGTACTATTAACTGCCTGCAATAAAAATGTTTCTTCAGCAGACGCTTTAAAAGGCCGTTGGGAATTGCGATCCGTTTATGGCGGTTACGGTCCAGGAGGAGGCAATTATGAAGCCGGTAACGGGAACATATATCTTTTCACTTCCAATAGCTATCGCCATTATGTAAATAATGTATTGAATGATAGCGGCAGTTACAGCATTACAAAAGGGGAAAACCCAGATACAGGTGAAAGCATGAATGCCATATTGTTTGATTCCCTTTACACGGTGCCTTATTTAATCAGCCATAATAATTTAAAACTATACTATGGAGCTATTGCTGCCGATGGCAGCATTGCTACATACGAGCGTATTGCTGAATAAAATTCTGTATTGTTTAAACTATTGCGATAAGGCCTGAAAAGATTTGTGTATTCTCTGCGTTACAACAGATTTTCCATCAAACCTCATACGCAACCTTCTATAGTATTTCTGCGGATATAAATTATCACAGATGAAATAAGGCATCTTTTAATGCTGCATGCTTTGTAATTATTACCGGTAAAACCGGCACTTGTGTGTATAGATTTTTCATAGCATCTTTGCGGGGTTCAGTCATGCTGCAAATCTTTCCGATTTTAAAACGCAGCTCCAAAACAATAAACCATACATGCATTCAAGAAGGAAAATTGGTTTTTTAATGCTCATCATTATTGGTGTTGTAATTGGCTTTGCCATTAAAAATGTAAAGATCGGTTTGATCATCGGGCTTATACTCGGCCTTTTTGCCGGCAGCCTGGGCAGCAAAACCAAAGAATAGGTTTGTATTAATAATTGCCAATTCCTTATTTTCACTGTACAAAATCAATTGCATGAGTCATCCGCTTTTCCGTACAAAAAAGATTGACAAAATTTTGCACGATGCCAAAACAATGGCCGACGATCACCATGGCGGTGCAGGCCTTAAGCGGGTGCTTACCATGCGCGACCTTACTTTTTTTGGTATTGCAGCCATCATTGGCGCCGGCAGTTTCAGCAGCTTGGGCATGGCGGTTTTTTCGGGCGGGCCGGGCGTTGTAGTGCTCTTTATTATCTGCGGCATTGCCTGCGGCTTTACAGCTTTATGCTATTCTGAATTTGCCAGCCGCATACCTGTTGCCGGCAGCGCTTACACCTATGCTTATGCATCGTTTGGAGAGTTGTTTGCCTGGATAATAGGCTGGGCTTTAATTATGGAATATTCCATCGGTAATATTTATGTAGCCTTTTCATGGAGCGATTATTTTACCAGCTTTCTGCATAAAATAAATATTCATATTCCCGATTATTTAACCTGCAGCTACCGGGAAGCGCATAATATAGCTGTTGCTTTTGCAAACAACCCGGGCCAGGCAGCAACCGGCTCAACAAACGAATTATTGAATGCGTGGAATACAGCACCGGTAGTTGCCGGTTTAAGAATAATATTTGACCTGCCTGCCATTATTATCAACCTCCTGATTACCTGCCTGGTGTACCGCGGTATAAAAGAAAGCCGCAACTTCAGCAATGCCATGGTGGTGCTTAAACTCTCTATTGTTTTGCTCGTGATTATAGTGGGCGGTTATATGATATTTCATGATGATCTTACGGCTAACTGGCATCCTGTAAAC
>JAEWBD010000179.1 GCA_023391315.1 Bacteroidota bacterium
GACATTAATGAAAGATTATTTTTTGAGGAGTTACGCATATTAATAAGTTGCCTGTAATGCTGGCCGAACAATCAAACTGTAGCAAAATGAATACAAAAAAAACCGCTTCCAATTCCATAAGCCATAGAAAGGTTATTGTAAATAATACTTCTGTGCATTTAGCAGAAACAGGAAATAAAGGCAATCAAATTATATTGTTATTACACGGATATCCTGAAAATTGGCAGGCATTCGGGGAGGTAATGAACGAACTAAGCGACAATTATAATCTTTTGGCGATTGATTTGCCGGGAATCGGAGAATCAGAAAAAATTGCAGCCAATGATACCTACGCACTTGCCAGGTTTATTAATGATTTTATTCGGTCGTTAGGCTTAGAGCGGATAGTATTAGCAGGACATGACATAGGTGGAATGATAACTTATACTTTTCTGAAATATTTCCCTGAAAGTTTATCTAAAGCCATTATTATGAATACTGCAGTTCCCGGTGTTGAACCTTGGGAAGAAGTGAAAAGAAACCCCTACATATGGCATTTTGCTTTTTATGCTATTCCGTCTCTGCCCGAAGCTTTAATCACCGGAAAACAACGAGTACTATTTGATTACTTTTATGATACAATATCCGCCAACAAGCATGCAATAACTGAAAGCAAACGGAATATATATACGAAAGCTTACGAAAAGCAGTCTTCGCTAAAGACAAGTTTCGATTGGTACAGAGCATTTCCCCAAGATGAAAAAATCAACGCTGACAAGTCACCAACCAACATACCTGTATTATACTTAAGGGGTGAAAAGGATTTTGGAACCATAGAAAAATATATTGAAGGATTTAAGAAAAGTGGAATTAATAATATAAAAGGTGAATCAATTCCTGGCTGTGGACATTTTGCGCCGGAAGAACAGCCAATAAAAGTTGCTACGGCGATACGTAATTTTATAACGCAAGTTTAAAGACAATAGCACTCCGCCCCTGTTGGTGTTGTCACCACCACAAAGGTGTAGAATCAAATTTGCCGGTTACAAGACCAGCAAAGGCGCAGAGATAATCAATTATACCGCATCGTTCTCTGCGAGAAACGATGCCTGACATTAAAGTTTAAAAAATCCTACTTTTAACCCTACTGAAAACAGGAAGCCCACACACAATAGTTACACTTCCTTCAAAATCTTAAACCCACCTGCCGCATATATTAATACAAAGGCTATGAATAAAATACTATTAGCAGGCGCAACAGGATATTTGGGAAGCTTTATTCTTAACCAGCTTCTGGAGAAAGGTTTTGAAACAAGGGTGGTGGTGAGAAATGAAAATAAACTGCCTGCATCTTTTATTGCAAACAATAAACCAGAAATTGTAAAAGCTGAAATCACCAACCCGGCATCTATTGCAAATTGCTGTAAGGATATAGATGTTGTTATTTCAACAGTTGGCATAACGCGGCAAAAAGACGGGTTAACCTATATGGATGTAGATTACCAGGCCAACCTTAATTTACTGGAAGCAGCCAAACGGAATGGTGTTAAAAAGTTTATTTACGTTTCTATTCTCAACGGGGATAAATTAACGCACCTAAAAATTTGCCAGGCAAAAGAACGGTTTGTGGCATTACTTAAAAGCTCCGGATTGGATTATTGTATTGTTCGTCCCACAGGTTATTTTTCAGACATGACAGAGTTTTATCACATGGCAAAGAAAGGGAGGGTGATGTTATTTGGCCAGGGAGAAAATAAAATGAACCCTATTCACGGAAGCGATCTTGCCGCAGTTTGCATCAATGCCATTGAAGCCAGTGATACAGAAATCAGTCCAGGCGGGCCGCAGGTATTAACCTATAAACAAATGGCTGAAACTGCATTTTCGGTAATGGGCAAGAAAGTGAAGATTACACATATTCCCAATTGGGTTAGGAAAACAATTTTATGGCTGCTGAGAACTTTTACAAACAGCAGGTTTTACGGCCCGCTTGAGTTTTTTATGACCGTTTTATCAATGGACCTGGTTGCGCCCAAATATGGAACCCTTACCTTGAAAGTATATTTTGAGGAACTTAATAAGGAAAGCCCGCACCACTGACAGGAATGTTTTCTCAGCGCATCGCCCTCTGCGGGAGACGATGTTCGACATCAAAAAATATTTCTTCATTTATTAAGCCATTGCTATGTATGTTGCGGAATGCTTTTGTATGCTGAAGAATTTTGCGCTATCAGCAACGCAATTCCGCAAAAAGCCATACAGGTAAGTGAGCCGATAAAGTTTTCACCTTCCTGCCATGCCGGAAAAAGCAATGCATAATACAGGTGCAGTGTTATTAACCAGGTGAATAATGTGCCTGCAAGAATGAAAGCGCTTATACGTACTTTAAAATTTATAAAGAAACTGATAGCTGAACCCACTAATATAATACCACCGGCAAACGTCCAGAACCTGCCAAACGGAATATAAGGCGGAACCAAAGTGCTTAGGGAAGCAGTGCTGGTTAAGTGCCCGATGCCAAACAATAACAGCATTAAGGCAAAGAAACATCTGCCAATTACAGATATTACCTTAAAGAAAGCAATTGGTTTTATGTTGCCGTCTTCTCTTACATATATGAAACTTAATATTAAAAAGCCGCCGGAGAGCGCAAGCACTTTATTCAGGTTCGTCCAGTATTTCAGTTTTTCCAAACCTTGCACAGATAAAAATGCAGGCAAATGGCCAACAAAAAACAATATAAAAAAAACGGCTGCCATAATGAGTGAGATGGTTGCTGTTTTTTTATTGATAATAATAAAAATACCACTGCCCGTTAATACAATCCCAGTCGCATAAACTATCCAATACAGTGATGGGGTTATTGCTGTTGAATTGGGCAATATAATGGGCCTGATGCCCGGGAAAAAGAAATGTAAAACACCAATTCCGGTGAGGCATATTCCTAAAAATATACGGCCTGTTGCTGCATACAAATTCATGGTAATAATTTTGATGACGAATAAAAGAAAGTTCAAAACTATTTTAGGTTAGCAGCTTTTGCAGTGTTTTTCGGCAAGCGACGGATAATTCCGGCAAGTGCAGTTGGACGGATATAATTGCAGTTGGTCTAATAAAAGCAAATGGAAGCAGCATGTTTATGCAACACGCTTTAATTTTAAGTTACTTCATGCACCAACGATGCAACAAAAAAAAATTTCTTTACTGTTTAATGTGGTTTTCTGGCTGCTCTATTTTTTATATGAATGGCTTGGCCTTGCTGCACTTTCCGGTAATTACGGCAGTTATTTTATTAACGCCTGCCTGGCGCTTCCCGTATCATTTGCTGTTTCCTATATCACCATTCATGTATTAGTGAAGCGGTATTATGATTCGTGGCCGGCATGGAAATTTTGGTTAATCCAGGTGTTGGTTACGCTTGTGTTTTTGCTTGTACGAAGATGCATTAACTACTATTTCATCTATCCGCATTTTTTTCCTTTTGCTTTAGGTTTGCCTTTCTTTTCTTTTGGAAAATTAATTGTTGAACTGGTAAACGTTTACCTTATTGTTGGGTTTTATTCATTGTTTTATTTTGTTCAGCACTGGTATAAACAAAGGCAGCAGGTTATAGATTTGATACAGCAAAAAACAACAGCAGAACTCGAATTATTAAAATTGCAGGTGCAGCCGCATTTTATTTTTAATACACTCAATAATATCTATTCAACGGCATTAAAAACAAGTCCTGAATCTGCCAGGCTAATTGCACATTTATCATCGTTCTTACACTATAATTTATATGATGCCAAACAGAATTTTGTTCCGTTAGCAGGTGAGCTTGCTTATATTAAAAGTTATCTTGAACTGCAACGAAACCGGTATGGACCAAAAGCAGACATCGCCGTTAATGTGTATGATGATATCAGTGAGGTTACCATTGCACCGTTGTTATTGCTGCCTTTAATTGAAAACGCTTTTAAACATGGCATTGCCGATTCAACAGGGCCATCATGGCTAAGAGCAGATATTTCAAAACAAGGTACTAAGCTTTTAGTTAAGATTGAAAACAGTGTTGAAAAACAAGCAAACCTTATGCAAACGGGTAAAGGCGGGCTGGGGCTTGCCAATGTGCGCAGGCGGCTGGAATTGATTTACCCCGGCCGCCATGAATTTAAGGTGCTGGAGGAACCGTATTCGTATCTTGTAATATTAAAACTTGAAATGTAATAATGATAACCTGCATTATTGTTGATGATGAGCAGCCGGCAAGAGAATTAATTCAACATTATCTTTCAGGGTTGAAAGATGTTAAGCTGCTGGCATCTTTTGAGAGTGCAGTGGATGCATTCAACTGGATGCAACAGCATACCATTGATTTGATATTTATCGATATACAAATGCCCAAAATATCTGGGTTGAAATTTATACAGTCGTTGCGCACAGCACCTAAAATTATTTTTACCACAGCTTACCGGGAATATGCGGCGGAAGCGTTTGAAGCAGATGCATTGGATTACCTGGTAAAGCCAATAACGCAGGAAAGGTTTATGCGGGCCATCTCTAAGTTGAATCATTATCATAAAAACATTGCGGGTAACTTACATACGGTTGATGATTTTAATGCAGCTTATATATTTCTTAAAACAGGTAACCGGCAAACGAAAATCTTTTTAAAAGACATTTTGTACATCGAGGGCTTAAAGGATTATGTAAAGGTACATACGCATAGTAAAATGCTGGTGGCAAGTGAACGCTTAAGTTATATGGAGCAAAGGCTGCCTGAAAATAAGTTTGCGCGAATTCATAAGTCGTTTATCGTTGCCTTATCCGGTATAATACAGCATACATCTGATGAAGTGACCATCGGAAATACCACCTTACCTATTGGAAGGGTTTTTAAGAATGAGTTTTTAAAGAAGTTGTAATATATTGTTGGCTGCAATGCTCCGGGCTCGGCAAAATGTTCATGCGCTGGTGATGTTTACAATATTAAACGTTATGTGTATGCCACCATCCTGCCAGGGATAATACGTTCAACATTCAACCTTATCTCCTGATGTGTTAATTCACTTCTAATGCAGCATTCTTTGCGGGAGTTGACAGCAGGCCTTTGATTTGGGAGAAGTGCTGCAAAGATATCTTTCAAAAAACTTCCTGCGTTGGTTTTTATACTAACTGGATTTATAAAGAATATCCTTTTTTTGCCTAAATGCCTGTTACAACGATTTTAGCATAAGTCTTGTAGCAATAAAACACTGTTGTATCTGTTAATTACCGCTCATGGATAATGCGCCATTGCAAAAACAAATAAGGGATATACAAACACAAATTGCACAGGAAGAAGAGCGTTATACCATTGCGGTGAAACATTGTGCAGGATTTAATGAGTTAAAGGAAAAACGTTTATCCATACGTACGTTAAAAGAACAGCTACAGGTTTTGTTAAATAAAGACGGTATGGGCAACAGCAATAATTTATCTGCAGGTTCAATAGAAAGCAGTCGTGAATCAACCGAATAAATTTCATTTTAAATAAGAGGATTCATACAGTGAAACGACCATTATTATGTATGACGGCTAACCTTAAGCCTATCTTTAAGATAATTGATTTTAAACTATGCCACACAGACTTAGTAAATTGGGTGCAAGAATTAAAGAAATCCGTACAAAAAAGAATATATCTCAAAATGAACTGGCTCTGATGTGCGAAATTGAAAAAGCAAATATGTCAAGGCTTGAATCGGGGCAAGGCAATCCTACCATTCTTACGCTGTTTAAAATTTGTGATGCATTAGAAATTTCGATAGAAGAACTTTTTAAGGAAGATGGCTTATCTTCTGTTTAAAACTGTTATAATACCCCCTAACCATGTACCTGCAAGTAGTTCATTGCTTTTTCCGATAGTGTTGCCTCTGTAATGCAGTCAATAACATTATAAAGGAAGTATGGATTAAGCATTTCAAACCTGGCAAAGCTATACTGCCGCTACAAATTGACATTCATAAAAACAAGGTTATTGCACAGCTATATGCCCGATAAATAGAATTGCTTACGAATATGGTTTCACCGGCAAAAGTCACCTGAACCGTGTGTTTAAAAAGATAAAGGAATGAATCCCCCGGAGTTCAGAAAAACAAACAGCACATATTGAAATTGTAATACGCGGGCCATTGAAATCCATTATCTTTAAATCTCTAATTTTTTCAGCATGAATATAAGGCCTGGGTTACAATCAGCATTACTGCTTTTTGTCTTTTGCTTTATTGGCAGCAATGCGCCTGCACAGAAAGACACCGTTAAAAATGTGGTACTTGTTCACGGGGCTTTCGTAGATGGATCGGGATGGCAGGGCGTGTATGAGCTGCTTACACAGCGTGGCTACAAAGTTTCGGTTACCCAACATAAACTTCAGGATTTTGATGAAGATGTGGCCGAAGTAAACCGGATCATTGACCAGCAGGATGGCCCATGCATTCTCGTTGGGCATAGCTATGCAGGCGTGGTTATTACACAGGCAGGCAATAATGCCAGGGTTACCGGCCTGGTGTATATAGCGGCTCATGCTCCGGAAGACGGCGAGCACAGAGCCGACCTGGTGAAGACTTATCCTTCGGCTTATCAATCGCTGATTAAAGGAAGCGATGGCCTGGATTATATAGACCCTGAAAAATTTCCTGCTGATTTTGCCGGCGACCTTCCAGCCGAACAGGCACGCTTTATGGCGGCTTCACAAATGCCTACAGCCGATAAGGTGTTCCAGGCCACAGTGCACAATCCGGCCTGGAAAAGCAAGCCAAGCTGGTATATGGTGGCAAAATCCGACCGCATAATCAATCCCAATCTCGAGCGTTTTTATGCAAAAAGAGCAAAGAGCAAAACGGTAGAAATTGATGGGGGAAGCCATTCCATTTATATTTCCCAGGCCAAAAAAGTTTCAGAACTGATAATGCTTGCATCTGAAGGCAGGCAGGATTGAGGCTTATATGAAGCAGTTACTGAAAATGCTTTTATAGCCACCAGTGTTGGAGGTGATTCAATCAATTCAAAATAACTATTCATTAATTCACCTTGCGAAGTTTCGGTATTTGATTTGCTTTTTAAAATCTCCCGGTGGTGAAGCGGCGCAGGTGCTAATCTTTAAAACCCTGGTATGAATTCTTTCAATAATTCTGCACGGATGTTCATCTCAATTACAAATTATCAAATCCCAATTATACTTCCGGTTTCCTCACCTTTCAACCAATCAGCTTATCAACTATTCAACCGCTCAATCTCCTTCACCAATCCCCAATTCCAGCTTCATCTTCCGCACCTCATCTTCATCAACAGAAATATTATACAAGGTTTCTTCCATCCCGGCATTCACAAACTCCATTTGAGAAACAATATTTTTTCTCGCCGATGAATGCAGTTCTTTAGCACCCGTATAAGCTGCAAGCTGCTTTATATTATTGCTTCTTACGCCGCTTCCGGGCATAATGATAATCCTTTCATCCGCCTGTTCAATTAGTTGTTTTAACAGTTCCTTTCCATCAAAAGCATTGGGCACCTGCCCGCTGGTAAGTATGCGCTGGCAGCCGCATTCAATAATATCCTCGAGTGATTGCAATGGATTTTTCGCCCTGTCAAATGCACGGTGAAAAGTAACATCAAGCGGATAAGCTAATTCAACCAAACGCTTTGTTCTCTCTTTATCTACGCCTGCATTTCTGTTCAACATACCAACCACAACACCATCAAAGCCTAAATCTTTGCATAACAAAACATCTTTCTGCATCACGGCAAACTCATCATCCGTATAAAAAAAATCGCCTCCCCTGCAACGGATAATCGGGAAAACGGGAATGGATATTTTTTCCCTCACTGTTTTCAAAGTTCCATAAGAGGGTGTTGTACCGCCATCAACAGGATTTTCGCATAACTCGATCCTGTTGGCCCCGGCTTTCTCTGCAAGCAGTGCCGACTGAATATTAAATACGGCAATTTCAAGTGTAAAACCTCCATCCCCTGAAGGGAAGTATTGAAGGCTGTTGATAAAACTTAACTTCATGGCTACATTAAAAACTTTGAATCAGTCAGCTTATTATAATCATCAGCATAACAAACGGTATAATTAAACCCTTTCTGGATAGCATATCCACCGTAGTTCCCTTGTTTATCAATGGCAATAAATGCCACCTGTATATTTTTTAATTCTTCCTGCGTATGCCTTCTTACAATTCTTTCAACCGTGAGTTTGCAGGCATCTTCAGGCGATGCGCCATGCCGCATGGCTTCCACAACCATGTGTGTGCCGCAGCTTTTTATTACTTCTTCGCCAAGGCCTGTGGAAACAGCAGCGCCCACTTCGTTATCAATAAATAAACCAGCCCCAATAATTGGCGAATCGCCCACACGGCCCCGCATTTTAAAAGCCATGCCGCTGGTAGTGCAACTGCCGCTTACATTTCCCTGCGCATCAATGGCAATCATGCCGATTGTATCATGATTAAAAGCACCATTGCTTAAACGCATGGGCGGCGCGGTAAAAGCACTTT
>JAEWBD010000204.1 GCA_023391315.1 Bacteroidota bacterium
CAGGGGTTCGAGTCCCCTCAGCTCCACCTTAAAAAGGCCTGCAAATTTTTGCAGGCCTTTTTATTAGCTAAAAGCACAGATAAATTTGTGCATTTGTGGCAGATGATATTTATATAACTGTTACAGAAAAATTCTTTCCTTCCCAACGGTTGGCACCAATCCAGAAAAAAGTAAAATCCAGTTTACCTGTTTCAACAGCCTGAATATTTATATCAACATAAAATAGTCCAACAGTGGTGTTGTTTGTTAGTATAACATTAACCGTTTTCCAGTTATCAAACGTCCAGCTAACATTGGCTGCAGCAAGCAATTCAATCCTTAATATTCTTTCTTTCCTGAATTGCGCCACCTGGTTAGTGAACCTCCACACGGTTATCAATGATGCTGTTTTTTGTTTGATATAACGTTGCAGTGTTGCTTCCGGCATATCAAACACTTTCCTGTTTTTTAATGAAGCGCTTAGCTTTATGTATTCAGCATGTGCCCAGGTAAGCGGAATGGCGGAGCCTGTATGTTTGCCAAAATAAAGGTCCTTTTCTGGTATGCTTTCTGTGTCCCATATTTGTTCAGGCAATAAACTGTGATCTGAAAATCTTTCCATCGCCTGTATAAGCTCTTTTGCATAAGCTAAATTGCCCGCGGCAATTTCATAATGTGCCCGCTCTCCCGTAAGCAGCGGCCAGGCCCGGCCAATGCCTGCTACATTATAAGCATTGCCTGCTGTATCCTCCCCATAACCATCATTTACATAACGATGCCAGCTATCGCCATAAGGTGTGGTTACTTTCAGCATGGCATCAATCAATTTTATCGTATCAAGAATTTTAGGATCGTTGGGTGCACGCAATCCAAAGCGGACCAACGCCAGCACATCAACACATATCAATTCATTTAATAAAATTTTACCATTGCCATCTATGTGATTTTTCAGTGCAATCGTTTTATCGCCTAATTCATTTGCCGGAATGTTATAAGGGTTAATGCGTATGTAATACCCGTCTATATTGTATTGCTTTGCAAGCGGAGTATTGGTTACGTATGTCCAGTATTCAATATTGTCGTTCCAGTAATCTGCTGTTTCGAGGCAATAGGTTGCCAATGCAGGTTCATCGTTTTCTTCGGCGAGTTTTGCGGCGGCAAGCAATGCCGCAATTTGCGTTGCCATCGTAAAAGGCGTATAGCCTTTTTCTTCTTCCCACCTGTCTTGCTGTGTGTATGGCCCGTTAAGTAAGATAAATTCAATTGCTTTTTTTATGCCGGGCCAGTAACGCCCCATTCTTTCTTTGCTGATGGCATTATGCACATTGCATTTATCAATGAGAAGAATGGGCAGGGCTGTTTGATCCATTTGTATGCCTTTCCAGTATGGCATTCCGGACAGCCACATATTCTGAGGCCAACTTCCGTCGGCTTGTTGCGTACTCATTAAATAGTTTAATACACGCAATGCATCTTCATGCACTTTTAATGCAATAAAACCGTTGGCTGTTTCGCAAAGATCGCGTGGCCATACCACATGATATCCACCCCTGTGCGAATCGTCTTTTGATGATCCCCAGGGGATAGAAAGGCTTGCAATAATACCGCCCGGAAAAGCTTTGGCTTCATGCATTCTTAATACAGCAGCACTTTCGCGATAAATTTTTCCTTTCAGGTTATACAAACCCTGCAGCCATTGCAGCCATGATTGTACATATATTTTTTTAGCCGATTCAAAGCCTTCCAGTATGCTGCCCCATGCATGCAATGCCGCTTCTGCTGTATTTATTCCAAAGCCTGTTGCCAGCACGAATTCTGAGCCTTCAGATAAATCTATTTCGCCAATTAACGCGGTATTGCCGCTTGCCGCATAATCATATTCCCATGTGATTGTTTTATGTTCATTCAAATCTGTCCAGCCATCTGAAACGCCAACATAGCCTGCAGAACATTTTGACCATTTTGCAGAACAGGCAACAGCTAATGCAAGGCCTTTATGTTCGGCAAACAGCATTTTAATCCCCTTGTATTCGCCAACCCAGGCATTATTATTATTGCCTTCATTATTTAAATGCGGCGCTATCAATGCATATAATTGTAATGATGCGTTTTTTGCTTGTTTAAATTGCACACGCTGAAGCACTGTGTTTCTTAAAGGGTCGCAGATAATCTCTTTTTTTAGCTGGTATTTCTTATGAATACAGGTATTAATTATCTGATAGCAGGGAACGCCCGGTTTTATTGTTTTTGTTACATGCTTTGTATGGCGCTTTTCTTCTGAAAAAAAATCTTTTCCATCAGCTACAAGAAATTCCATGTCGCGGATGCAGGCAATATCTTCTCTTGGAAAATATATTTCATTTAATATGCCATGACTTAATGTAAATGTTACTGAAGAAGAAGTGTTAATTGCTTTGCCAATGCCGGATTTGGCGCCTGAAGTCCATTTGGGTGAAACACCCGGTGCACCCGGTGCGTGTTGTTGCTGCATAATAAAACTAAGTTTTTATAAGCTGGATATATTAATCCTGATGCATTACGTGGCAGGAAAAATTGGGCATCTACTCTTTATTACATGTTTGTTTTTATCTTCTTTTTCTTTTTAATGCTCCAAAAAAATCCAACAAGCTGCTGCAATAAAAGCAACACAAATAAATAATATTTGTTTAAATCCTAATGGTTCTTTTTAGTTAAATCACTTTAATTATAAAAAAAGTTTAGGATGCCGGAAGAGGTAAGGCAATAATGTTAAAGCGAGTATGCCGCTTAATATTACAAAGCCTGCGACCAATCCATGATTGCCGTAAAATGCGGCCTGGCTTTTATCGGAATGCAGGAATGCTGTTATGCATATAACTGCAATAATGATAACTGTTATGACAACATCATAACTTTTAAAGCTGTTGCTTTTTGCAAACAGGTAAAAGAACATACCCGTTAACGTTAAAACAATCATAGTTGCGAATGTTATAGAGAAGAAATTGAACCAGGCCGCAGGTTCGTAATTGGTGATGCTTCTGAAAATAACTTCATAAATAACATTAATAAGTGTTGCTGCCATGCCTGTAAGCGCACCGGCCAGCAAGGCTTTTGAGAAGGCTGGGAAATATTCAGGTTCTTTCATAACTATATATTTAAATGAACTAATCATTACTTAATGCAATGCAGCGAGGTGTTTATCTTTCAAATAAGCAGGTTGATTGTTACTATTATCATACAATCGTTGTTCCAAAACGTATAATCTTTTATTCACCCGTTTAAGAAAGCAGTGCAAAAGCATGAATATTGCGGTATTGTTGTATTAGCGGCCGAAAAAAAATTATACAGCTCGTTATTTTAACAATGTGTAACAGCAGTAGTATTACTCAATATTTACAATTAGTGTATAATTTTCGGTACATGTTGTATGCGATAGATGATACATGGGCTTATGCAACAACTGCTCTTAGTAAAATGAAGATGTTACCTGTTATCAGACATTGTCGCGATAGTATTATACCTCATTGCAATGATATATACTGGCTATTTTTTTCTAAAAAAAGCGAGGATCAATTCACATCGGGTCATGTTCCGCGCTGCGCAATAGGGTTATCCATCTATCTATGCAACATTTTTAAGCAGCAATACATTTTCAGGCGTGCCGGAAAAGCCTTTGGTGCCAACTGGAATGCATTTGCATTTAGCCTCTCCATGCCTTTGGCCGCAGTTACAACATGTTTATTTCAAAATATAAATAATCTATAACTAAATCATCATAAAGATTCTTTATTATTTAATTATTAAGTATCCTGTTTTTGTCATTTATTTTTTACGTTTGGCTTGTTACAAACATTGCCATCATTTATAACTATGACAGACAGAAGGATATTTCTTAAAAAAGCTGCATTGCTATCAGGCGGCATGGGTTTAATAGGCAAATTGCCGGCATCTATACAAAAAGCATTTGCCATCAATCCCGCTGCAGGTTCCACTTATCTTGATGCAGAACATATTGTTTTCCTTATGCAGGAAAACCGTTCATTCGATCATTGTTATGGAACCTTGCAAGGTGTTCGCGGCTTCAATGATCCAAGGGCTATATCGCTTCCTAATAAAAATAAAGTATGGGCGCAAACCAATGCTGAAGGTGAAACCTACACGCCATTCAGGCTTGATATAAAAGACAGCAAAATAACCTGGCTGGGTTCTTTGCCGCATAGCTGGGACGACATGACGATGGCAAGAAATGAAGGGCATCATGATAAATGGCTTGATGCAAAAAGATCAGGACGTAAGGAATGTAAAAACATGCCCTTAACCATGGGGCATTTTACACGGGATGACATTCCTTTTTATTATGCGCTGGCCGATGCTTTTACCATATGCGACCAGCATTTTTGCGGATCACTCACGGGCACCACGCCCAACCGCCTGCATTTCTGGACGGGTACCATTCGTGAAAAACATGATGAGCATGTAATTGCCAATGTATATAATTCTGATGTTGATTATGGTAAAGAAGCAAGCTGGAAAACTTTTCCTGAGTACCTGGAAGAAAATAATATTTCCTGGAAAATTTATCAGAATGAAGTAAGCATAGACACAGGCTTTGAAGGTGAAGAAGAAGACTGGCTGGCAAATTTTACCGACAATCCTATTGAATGGTTTAAACAGTTCAATATTCGTTTTGCAAAAGGCCACATGACTTACTTGCAAAAGGCCATTCACACACTGCCGGAGAAAATAAAAATGTTGCAGGAAACAATAAGTAAACTGCCTGCTGATGATGCAACACTTCCCGACTTAAAAAAGCAACTTGAAAACCTGCAGCATAAATACGATTATGTAAAAGATGCAATTAATAAATACACGCCCGAAAACTTCGAAAAGCTTTCATCATTACAAAAAAACCTGCATGAAAAAGCGTTTTGCAATAACAGCAACGATGCAGATTACCGCAGCCTTGAAACCATTACGTATGATGATAATGGCACAACACGAACCATGCAAATTCCTAAAGGCGATGTATTATATCAATTAAGGCAGGATGTAAAGACCGGCCGGTTACCAACTGTTTCATGGATTGTGGCGCCTTCCAATTTCTCCGATCATCCCGGTTCGCCCTGGTATGGCGCATGGTATTTAAGTGAAGTGTTTGATATACTCACACAAAACCCCGAAGTGTGGAAGAAAACCATTTTCATTTTAAACTATGATGAGAATGATGGTTACTTCGATCATGTGCCGCCGTTTGTTCCACCAAACCCGTATAAAGAAAACAGCGGCAAAGTTTCCGCTTCCATCAATACAAAAGAAGAATTTGTAAGCAAACAGCAAAGCTGGCTGCAGAAAGATGCAAAACGCATGTCAGAACAGGCGGAAGGCCCGGTAGGGCTGGGTTTCAGGGTACCGCTTGTAATTGCATCGCCGTGGAGTCGTGGCGGATGGGTTAATTCAGAAGTATGCGATCTTACTTCACCCATACAATTCATGGAACATTTTCTTTCTCATAAAACCGGCAGGAAAATTTATTCAAATGAAGTGAATGGTTTCAGAAGGGCTGTTTGCGGAAATCTTACTTCTGTATTCAGGCCGTATAATGGTGAGGATATTACTTTGCCAGCGCCTGTTGACAGAATTCCCTTTTTGGAAAGCATTCATAAAGCGCAGTTTAAAGCGTTGCCATCAGGCTATAAAAAATTAACGAATGCAGAAGTTGCAGCATTGAATGCAAACACCGCAGCTTTACCATTCATGCCAAAGCAGGAAAAGGGCACACGCCCGGCCTGCGCTATACCATACCAGTTATATGTTGAAGGCAAACTCAAAAACAATGTATTCAGTTTGCAGTTTGACAACAAGAAAGATTTGTTCGGTGATAAAACCACCGGTGTGCCTTTTATTGTTTATAATCTTTTAAATGATTTGCCACCAAGAAATTACGTGGTGTTGCCCGGAGATACAATCACCGATGAATGGACTGTAAATGCTGATGGTAATTATCATTTACGTGTAAACGGGCCTAACGGATTTTACAGGGAATTTATTGGTAATAAGAATAAAACCTTGCCTGAAGTTGTTTGCAATTATCAGCAGGCCGGTGCAGCCAAAGGCTTATCAGGCAATATTGAGTTGAGCATAAAAAATATGTCTGCGCAAAAGCAGGTCATTGAAATCATTGATAATGCTTATAAAACAGGAACCATCACACAAACGCTATCGCCAGATGCAATTATAACTATCCCTGTCAATCTTAATGAAAGCAGTAACTGGTATGATGTGAGTGTAAAAATAAAAGGCAATAAAATATATGAAATACGATATGCCGGTCATGTGGAAACAGGCAGGGAAAGTATTACAGACCCTTTAATGGGTGGTTTGGTATAGCCGATTGTCAAATTATACAACGTTGTAATCGGCCATCAGGTTGCCGCAACAGCCAGTCGTATTTAAATTGATTAATTTTACATTTTTTATAGACAAAATCTATATCTGCTATACCCGGTGATTGTAGCGGCCATAAGCGTATCAACCATACACTTAGGCATACCCACTATCACTGCGCACAATTCACTGTAATGACATTTACCCAGCTTGAATATATTGTTGCCTTAGATGCACACCGGCATTTTGCAGAAGCTGCGGCGCAGTGTTTTATAACGCAGCCCACGCTCAGCATGCAGGTGCAGAAACTGGAAGAAGAATTAGGCGTAAAAATCTTCGACCGCAGCAAACAGCCTGTTTTACCCACAGATCCGGGCATTGAAATAATTGAACACGCCAAAAAGATTTTAGCAGAAAGAGATGCATTGAATGAAATGATCAATGCGAAAAAAGACCTTGTAAAAGGAGAATTAAAGCTCGGCATCATCCCAACACTGGCGCCTTACCTGCTGCCTTTATTCATTCCATCCTTCACTAAAAAACATGAGCAGATAAAACTGGTGATAAATGAACTAACAACAAACAACATTATCGCTAATCTCCGCCAGGGTAAAATTGATGCTGGCATTCTTGTTACGCCTTTAAACGAAACCGGCGTGAAAGAAGATGTGTTGTTTTATGAAGAGATGCTGGCTTATGTTTCAAAGAACAATGCTGTTTATAAGAAAACATATTTGTTGCCAAAAGATATTGATCCCGACAAATTATTATTGTTGCAGGAAGGGCATTGTTTCCGTTCGCAGATGGTGCAGTTGTGCGAATTGCAAAAATCAAAAACACATTCGCATTTTGAATACGAGGCCGGCAGTTTTGAAACCCTGCGCCGCATGGTTGAACTGAACGACGGCATTACCATTTTACCTGAACTGGCCACACTTGATATGACAGCAGCACAAAAAAACCACCTGCGTTATTTTAAAGCGCCGGTGCCGGTGCGGGAAGTAAGCATTGTCACACACCGCAACTATTCAAAACGCCGCCTTATCGATGAATTAAAAAAAGAAATTTTACTGGCTGTGCCCGACAAATTAAAAAAGAACAGGAAAGTAATGGTAGTACCCGTTTAATGATATTATTATTGCAGTAAAAGCAATCTTCCCGGCCGCAAATCGTTTACTAAGAATACTGCAAATTTTAAAATAATTTCAGCCTTTATTCAGTTAATAATTAGAATATTTGCCGCATGCAATTTGCCCGTTGTTTATTATTATATGTTTTGATAATGCAGGTGCATTTTACTGCAAATGCGCAACCGGGAACTACCGTGGATTTAAAGAAACCCGAGAAGTATGCAAGCCGTACGCTGGGTTCTGAAAAAACAACGGACAGTAAAATAAGGCCTGTAAAAAGATTCTATCAAAATACCATTACACATTACAATTATGTGTTTAATGCCAACGAACGCTTAAACGAAATTGTGGAGCGGGCAAAACAGGGTTTTAAAGACGATTATACAAAGCTTCTTCCCTATTACAATTATTCTCTTGATGTAACGGCTGCCGATAATGATATAGACACGGTAATTTATAAATGCAATGCCGGCATTTTATTGCACGACCTGAGAAACGATTGGGTGGATGACCTCTATCTTTTAATGGGCAGGGCTTATTACCTGCGCAAAAATTTTGATTCGGCCGAACGCGTTTTTGCCTACCTGAATTATGCATTTGCGCCAAAAGATGAAGGCTATGATCTGCCTGTTGGCAGTAACGAAACAGGCACCGAATTTTCTATCGCCACTAAAGAAAAGAAAAAACTGTTGAGCCCTCAGCCAAAAAGAAATGAAGATATTGTATGGATAGCTAAGAACTATATTGAAGCAGGCAAGCCGCATGAAGCATCTGCTATCCTGGAAATGCTGCGGTATGATCCGCATTTCCCCGAACGCCTGCGGCCATTGCTGCATGAAACAATTGGTTATCTCTTTTATAAATCCGGCACGTACGACAGCGCTGCCTATCACTTAAGTGAAGCCACCAGCATGGATGACGGCAAACCGGACAAAGCCAGGCGTGAATATTTAACCGCGCAATTATTTATGGCCGCAGGGTTAAAAAAGGAAGCGGAAGATTATTTTACAAGGAGCGCAGCTCATACAATTGATCCTTACATGGCGGTGTATGCCAGCCTCAATGCCATAAACGCTGCTGAAGATTCTTCTGATGCAACAGATAAAAAAGTTACAAGTTTGCTGAAGCTTGCCAAAAAAGACAGGTATGTGGCTTACCGCGATCTTATTTATTATACGGCGGCACAGGTGTTGATGCAAAGCCATAATTATGATCAGGCGTACCAGTTTGCCAGGCAAAGCATCAAATACAATGTAAATAATCCCACGCAGCGCAGCCGCAGTTTTATGCTGCTGGGCGACCTTGAATATGTACGCCCCGATTACCTTCTTGCCAAAGCAGCCTACGATAGTGTTGATGCAGGTAATCTTGCCAATGCCGAAGATGAGGCGAGGCTAACGGCAAGGCTTGCCGCTTTGCAGGTAATAGCTGCCAACGTAACCATTATAAATACTGAAGATAGCTTACAGGCGGTTGCGCGTATGCCGGAAGCAGCACGGACAGCTTTAATTAAAAAAACGGTACGGCAGTTAAGAAGGGCGCAGGGATTGAAAGATGAAGACAGTTCTGTATTTATAAACCCTGCGGTTCAGCTCACAGGCAATAATAATACAGCGGCAAATGATTTGTTTGCAGCGCAGGCCTCGGCCAAAGGCGACTGGTATTTTAATAATAATGCTCTAAAAAGCAGCGGTTATGCGGGTTTCCGTTCCACCTGGGGCAACCGGCCCGATGTTGATAACTGGCGAAGAATTGCCGCCGTATCAAAACAAATTGCCGCGGCATCCCAAGGCAATCCCGATGGCAATGATACGGATATGGCTGATTCACCATTGGGCGATCCCATGCTTAATGCGGGAAAGTCTATTAAGAATAATATTATGAACGGGCAGATTTCATACGATGTTTTAATGTCGTACCTGCCTTTAACAGAAGAAAAGCTGAAAGAATCAAACAAAAAAATTGCGGAAGGCTTTTTCAATAATGGTAAAAAATTCCAGGATGACCTGGAAGATTATAATGCGGCCATCAATGCTTACGATAGCCTTCTTACCCGCTTTCCCGGCGATACACATGCTGAAGAAGCATTGCTTAACCTGCATTATTGCTACAATAAACTGGGCAGAAAAGTTGCTGCTGATTCTGTTGCATCCATTATGCGCACAAAGTATAAAGACGGGAAGTTTACCGCTATTCTTAACAGCCTTAAAAAATCTAAAAAACCAGCGGAAGAAGATCCCGCCACAAAAGAATATGAGCGGATTTATAATCTTTTTATAGAAGGCAATTTTGATGAAGCCAAAGCGGCAAAAGCTGTTGCCGATAGCTTGTATGGCAATTCTCACTGGACGCCGCAACTGCTGTTTATAGAATCAATTTATTATATATCGAAACGGGAAGACAGCACAGCTATTGAAACGCTTACTTCATTAACTACCCAGTTTGCCAGCACGCCACTGGCACAGAAGGCCGAAACCATGATTGATGTTTTGCGCAGGCGCTCAGAAATTGAAAATTATCTTACAAACCTGCAGGTAACGCGTTTGCCGGAAGACGAACCATCCCGTGTGGTAACTTTAAACAAAGTGGACAGGGTGGATGAAAAGAAAGAACTGAAGGTAGATTCTGTGGTTGAAAAGAAAGGGCAGGCTGTTAAAACAAATGTTGATTCTGCAAAAGAGATGAAAGCCACGGTGCGCTCTTATGTTTTCAACGCTTCAGACCAGCAGTTCGTAGGTATTATTTTAAACAAGGTTGACCCGGTATATGCCAACGAAACCCGTAATGCATTTAACCGTTATAACCAGATAAATTTCTATAACCAGAAAATAAATATCGCTTCCTCCAAAATCAACGATTCATTAAGCATTGTGCTTTTGGGACCTTTTAGTGATGCAGCAGAGGCGCTTATTTATTCAGAAAAAGTTAAACCTAAAGCGCCGGCTTCAATTATTCCCTGGTTAAAACCCGAAAAGTATAGCTTTACAATTATAAGTCAGTCTAATCTTGATATTTTAAACGACACTAAAGATTTAACCGGTTACAGGGAAATGCTGGAGAAAGTTTTACCGGGCAAATTTTAATTTCAATTATGGGCAGGAATGCAAAAAAGAAAACATCAGGGATAAAAACCTCTGTAAAAATTTTATGGAGGGTATTTTTTATAGGAATTTTCCTGGGTGTGCTATTAATTGTGGCGGCAGACTTTGGCCTGCTGGGTAAAATGCCATCTATTGAAGAATTGCAAAACCCTTCGGCATCACTCGCCAGCCAGGTGTTTGCAGATGACGGTACCCTGATGGGCAAATATTTAATACAGGACAGGATAAATGTAAAATATGCCGACATCAGCAAATATGCGGTGGAAGCTTTGGTGGCAACAGAAGACGAACGTTTTTATGAACATAGCGGTATTGACCCCAAATCGGTAGCACGTGCCGTTTTTTTATTGGGCAGCCAGGGTGGCGGCAGCACCATTACCATGCAAACCGCAAAAAATCTTTTTACGAGTAACTGGCAAACCAGCAGCATATTTACGAGGATTCCGCAAAAAATAAAGGAAGGCATTATCGCTATAAAGCTGGAGCGCAATTTCACCAAGGAAGAAATCATTACTTTATATCTCAATACCGTTCCTTTCAGCGATAATATTTATGGCATCCGCAATGCGGCCAAAACATTTTTTCAAAAAGAGCCTGACAGGCTTTCTATTGAAGAGGCAGCCACTTTAATAGGCATGGTAAATGCGCCCACCGCTTATAACCCGCGTTTATACCCGGCAAGGGCAAAAGAAAGAAGGGATTTCATCATTAATAAAATGGTGAACAGCAACTTTATCACACAAACGCAGGCTGGTGCATTAACTGCAAAACCTATCGTACTTAATTATAGAAAGCTGAATGAAAATACAGGCCTGGCGCCTTATTTCAGGATGGTGCTGGGCGAGGAAATGAAGCGATGGTGCAAAACGCATACAAAACCAAATGGCGAAAATTACAACCTCTACCTTGATGGTTTGAAAATATATACCACCATCAATCCCAAAATGCAGATATATGCTGAGGAAGCCGTGGCCAAACACATGGCGTATATGCAGAAAATCCTCAATTCACAAAGAGATATAAAAACAGGATCGGTGTGGAAAGGCCATGAAAACGTGCTGGAGGCAGCCATGAAAGCCAGCGACCGCTGGAGGAATTTAAAAGAAGCCGGCCTTTCTGAAGCAGACATCCGCAAATCATTTCAGAAAAAAACAAATATGAAGGTTTTTGCCTGGAACAATAATCGTGAAAAGGATACGGTGATGACGCCTTATGATTCCATCAAATATTCAAGGCAGATGCTTGAATGCGGCTTCATGTCGATGGATCCGCTAAGCGGCCATATTAAAGCCTGGGTTGGCGGGATTGACTTTAAGAATTTTAAATTCGACCATGTAAATATCAACACGCGCCGGCAGGTGGGTTCAACCATAAAACCTTTATTGTACAGCCTGGCAATTGAGGAGGCAGGCTTTACGCCCAACACCATGGTGGTTGATCAGCAGCAAAGTTTTGGCCAGTATGGTATGGTGCCTGCCACGGCGGCTTCCTGCACCGGCAATACAATGCCGATGATGTCGGCCCTCACCTGGAGCCGTAACTGCGCCACAGCTTATATTATGAAACAGTTGGGGGGCGACAAGGATAACCAGGGTGCTCAGCGTTTTGTATCTTTTTTAAAGAACTGTAATGTGAAGGCTAAGATTGATCCTTATCCTTCCATCGCCTTGGGCTCCTGCGAAATTTCTTTATATGAAATGCTGCAGGCATACAGCATGTTTCCCGGAAGAGGTTTTAATGTGCAGCCCATGTATATCACCCGTATTGAAGATAAAAACGGTAATGTGCTGGAAACACGTACTTCCCAACGCAAGGAAGTTATAAGCGATGTTACCGCCTATTTTGTTATCAGCATGATGGAAAACGTAGTAAAAGCAGGTACGGGAAGAAGGATGTGGAGTTATGGCGTGAAAGGCTCCATCGCCGGCAAAACAGGCACCACTAATGATAACAGTGATGCCTGGTTTATTGGTTATACTCCACAGTTGCTTTGCGGTGTCTGGTCGGGCTGCGACGACAGGTTTATCCGTTTCAGCAGCACGACAAACGGCCAGGGCGCTTCAGCGGCGTTGCCGGTTTGGGGCTATTTTTATAATAAGGTGGAAAAAGATAAAACACTCCCTTATTCTGATACGGCAGGGTTTGCAAAACCTGATGTAAACCTGAACGAACCGAGTTATGATTATATTAATAACAGCCAGATGGATTTAGGTGCACAGGGCGATAATACGGGCACAGGGCAATCTTCTGATTACGAACAGGGCTACGATAATACGAACCCGGAAAGTATTGCTCCTGAAAGTAATACCGAGGGTTTATATGATAACGAAAAATCGCCTACAGGAGAGGAGGTAAACCCCAGCAATAAAACCAAAAGCCCTTCAGGAAAAAATAACCCGCTTAATAAACCGGCAGCCGACACGGCACGGCCCAAAGCGCTAATGCCTAAAAAACCGCAGTAAACCTGAAATTTGCAAACATGTTTACAGGAATTATTGAAACAACCGGCACTATTGAAGCAATTGAAAAGAAAGGCACTAATGTAAGTTTCTGGATTGCATCGCCGGTTTCAAACGAGCTTAAAGTTGATCAGAGCGTTAGCCACGACGGCGTTTGCCTTACGGTGGAAGCCGTTCAAAACAACAGGCACTGTGTAACTGCCATTGAAGAAACACTGTCTAAAACCAATCTTTTGTCCTGGCAAAAAAATACGCAGGTAAATATGGAAAGATGCCTGCAGATGAATGGCAGGATTGATGGCCATTTGGTGCAGGGACACGTGGATGCAACAGCTTCCTGCATTGAAGTTGAACAAAAAGATGGCAGTTGGGAATACCGTTTCCAGGTGCCCGCCGAATTCACCCATCTTATAATTGAGAAAGGTTCTGTGTGTTTAAACGGGATAAGCCTTACCGTTTTCGATATAAAATTCAACAGTTTTAAAGTGGCTGTAATACCCTATACTTACACGCATACAAACATGCAGCATGTTAAGAAAGGAACGATTGTAAATATTGAGTTTGATGTAATAGGGAAATACCTGGCAAGGTTCAGGGAAGTATTTGGCAAACCCGGTTCGCCTGAATATAATAATATGGTTTAAGCTAACCTAAACTGAGTTTAGGTTAATGGCAATATTTATTTTATGAAGATGACGATTAGGAGCCTGGGAAGTGGGCTGGCTTTATATTATACGTAGGAGAATGTAGCCATTGGGGAAAATGTGCAATACATAAAATAACCACCCATGGCTTTTTGCCAGATGCGCAATGAAATTGATATATTCCGTGAATTGTTTAAACAATGGGTAGCCGTTTTTCAGAAGGATGATTGTGAAGATGAATGAGGCTTGATTATTTGATGGTGGGCTTGTGTTACAATTTTCTTACAAACTCCCCACAAACGCCTTCAATTTATTTAAACCCTCTTCCAGCAAAACCTTTGGTGTGGCTATGTTCAGGCGGATAAAGCCTTCACCGCTGGCGCCATACATGGTGCCGGCATTAACCCATAACTGATGTTTATTCAATAATATTTCTGCTATGATTTCCGAAGATTGATGTAATGCTTTGCAATCAATCCAAACAAGATAAGTAGCCTGCAACGGCAACACCTTTAGTTGTGGCAATTCTTTCCTGATGAAGGCAGCCAGGTATTCATAATTTGCATATAAATATTGCTTCAATTGCTGCAGCCAACCTTCACCATAACTATAGGCCGCAATTAAAGCTTCTGATGCAAATACATTCAGAAAAGTTGTATCCTGCTCATTTAATACGGCTTCCAGTTGTTTGCGGATATTTTCACTGGCGCTTATCATATACGCCACCTGTATGCCGGCAAGGTTAAAGCTTTTGCTGGGTGATGCGCAGGTAATGGAATTCATTAAAGCTTCTTTATTAATGGAAGCAAACGGCGTATGTGTGAAGCCATCATACACAAGATCAGAATGTATCTCATCTGCTATTACCAGCACATTATGCCTTTTGCATATTGCATGAATTTTTATAAGATCATCTTTACTCCACACCCTTCCTGCAGGATTATGGGGATTGCATAACAGCATAAGTTTGGCAGATGGATCAGCGGCTTTTTGTTCAAGGTCGTTAAAATCAATTTTATATTCACCGTTTTCATAAATAAGATTATTGCAAAGCGCTTCACAGCCGCAGTTTTCTATAGAAATAAAGAAATGGTTATATACCGGCGATTGCACAATTATTTTATCGCCGCGCTTTGCAAAGGCGCGTATGATAACAGATAGTGCCGGTATAATGCCGGGTACGGGTATTATCCAATCTTTTTGCAATTGAAAATGATGGTGTGTTTGCCACCATTGCCATATGGATTCATAAAATGCAGCCGGCGTTATCGTGTATCCAAATATGCCGTGTTGTATGCGTTTATTTAAAGCATCAATAACGGGTGGCGCTGTTTTAAAATCCATGTCGGCCACCCACATGGGCAATACATTTTCAACGGTTGATAAATCCCATTTTACAGAACTGGTATTCCTACGCGGAATGATCTCATCAAAATTATACTCCATGCCGGTGCAGATATTTGCGCATGAAGATAGAGAATTGTGCAGTGAGCCGTATTTGCAGGAGGCCGCTGTTATTTTTTCAGCATGCTGAAGATAACCGGAAATATTTGTTGCTGGAATGCAATGGACTGGTTGATAGCATTGGCATCCGCGATATTTTCGTTGATGGCTATAACGGCATGCAGCGAAGGGATGATGACGATAAACTGCCCGCCCCAGCCCATGCCATAAATAACATTTGTATGGTTGTATGTAAAATGATAAAAAGTTAAAGCATAATCTGATTGCGGAAAGCCCCAGTAACTTTTATAGGTTTTGCCCGGAGCCAGTAACTGCTGCACCCAGTTTTCGGGAACAATTTGTTTGCCCTTGTGCATGCCTTTGTTTAACAGCAGTTGGCCTATCTTTAAAAGATCTTCTGTATTCAGGCGCATGCTTAGTAAACCGCTGCCATCATAATAGCCATCAGGCATCTTCATCCAGGCGGTATGTGTTATGCCGAGTGGCTCAAACAGCATTTTTTTGGCGAATGAATAAGTATCCATATTTGTGGCTTTGGAAAGTATCAGCGACAGCAAATGCGTGGCCGCATTATTATAATGCCATTCTGCACCTGGGTCTGCCGTCATGGGTTGCTGTAAAGTATAAGCCGAAGGGTTGGGCAATTTAAGAAAGAGGTCAAGACGTTCGAGATTTTCATGATATAACCCTGAAGCCTGGTTCATTATATCAGCAATGGTAACGTTTTGTTTGCGGCTATCCGTATCATTCTTAAGTTCGGGGAAATAGTCAACAATTTTTTGGTTAACCGAAGAAATGAAACCTTTGTCAATGGCAATTCCTATTAAAATGGCCATTACATTTTTGGTTAACGACTGATCGTTAAATAAACTGTCACGGGTGTAACCATTAAAATACCGGCTGTATAAAACGCTGTTATTTTGTTTTACAATTAAAGCATAAACGTTTGGATTGTTTTGAAGATAGCTGAGTGTATCAAATGGTTGCTGCGCAAAGGCTGCTGCAGACACTGCACACACAAAGAAAATACAGATGAGTTTTTTCATAAGCTAAACTGGATTTGTTGTAAAACAAAGTAAGCATAATTACAGCAATACCGGTATAACGGGGCGACAGCAAAATCAAATGGGCTTTCCTTCCTGTAATGTTTGTATGGCTGTTTCCAAAAACTTTTTAGTAGCATCATCCGGGGCCTGCAGCAAGGCCGCTCTTGCATGCTCCAGTGCTTTTTTATAATCACCCATAGCTGAATAAACACGCATCATGCCCACATTTGTCGGCCATGCACCTTTTTGTTTCGTATAGTTTTGACGAAATACATCGAGTGCTTCCTGTAGTTTATGTTCGTTCATTAACTGCCTTCCATAAAAATGCAATTCCAGCGGTGTGGCATTGGCAACTGCCGTTTTCATAATGCTGTCTGCTTCCTCATTTTTATCCAGTTTTCTTAAAATCGATGCTTTTGTAGAAAGCGCATTGAACGAATTTTTGCCGCCGAGATTGGGATCGGTTGCTGAATTAATCCAGTTAAGGGCTTCATTATAATTAGTATCATTGGCAACGCACCATTGCGCTGCTGCTTCAAGGCTGGCCGGGTCAAAACCAATAGCGCCGCTCATTTGTTCACGCATGTTTTCAAGAACCGTGCGTTTAAGATCAACCGATACATGTATAGGGAAACTCCAGCGTTCCCATTTCAGATTAATATCGATAGAACTGTCTGTCTGGTTGCTGAAATCATATACAAGCCTTTCCTGCAACTCCGGTAAATTTTTTTGCTGCACCGTAGGCACATGCAATACATCTAATTCTTGCCGGTAAAAATAACTGCCCCATTCTTTCGTGTTTTTATTGAAGATGAGCACGCTGCTGTCGGCATGCACCTCAATAAAAAAAGCATATTTACCTGCGGGCAATGTTTTGCCGTTAATGTTTACATCTGTTGAAAATGACATGGTGGTGCATTCGTCGGCGCCTGCCCGCCAGGGCGAAGCCACGGTTGAACCGTAGCCTAATACCTCGTAACCGAAAGGCACTATATTGGTGCCGTAAATTTTTCCTTCACGGCCTTTTACGCCCGGCGCACTGTAATGTATTTCAATTTGAGTAACGCCAACTTTTCTGCCGGTAAGGCAAACAATATTGGTATTGCCCGGCAAACGAAGGGCCTGGCTGTTGGCATCATAAAAAGCAGCTATAATAAAAGCAATAACCAGTAAGTATTTTTTCATAGCAGTAATTTTTAAGCAAAGGAAAATTGATTCTGCTTAACATGTATTACCACTAATCAATTAATGCAGCCATTTAATTATAACGCCGGATCTGGCTGATAGTTATATCACTTCTTTAATTACTCTTTCTTTTTTATCGCAATAATTGTAACAATCGCAGCTATAAATAAAGAACCAGCCATAAAAATATACGATGCGCCAAAGCTGCCGGTAGTTCCGTTGAGATAGCCCACAATATAAGAACCAACGAAAGAACCCAACGCTCCAAAACTGTTGATTAGGGCAATAGCGCCTGCCGTAACATTGGCCGGTAATATTTCAGTTATGATAGCGAAGAAAGGACCATAGGGCGCATACATCATCATGCCGGCAATTACCAGCAGGGTGAAGGATAGCCAGAAATTATTGGTACCAACTAAATAAGAACCATAAAAAGCCAGTGAAGCTATAAGCAAACAAGGCCATATAAATATTTTACGGTTAAGGGTTTTGTCAGAAAAATAGGAAATTGTTATCATGCCTATTATTGCAAAAGCATAAGGCAGGGAAGACAACCAGCCGGTTTCTATCATGCTCATGTGCGGTGCTGCTTTAATGATAGAAGGCAGCCATATTACAAAACCATAAACGCCTATGCTCCACAATGCATATTGCAGGCTTAAGAGAATTACCGCTTTTGATTTGAATGCGGCTGCATAATTTTTTACAGGCTTTATGCCCTGCTGTTCTTTTTGCAGGGCGTATTCAACAGCCTGTTTTTCTTCGTCCGTAAGCCAGTTGGCATTAGCTGGCTTATCATTTACCAGCCGCCACCAGAAAAACGCCCAGATAATGGCGGGCAGCCCTTCCAGTATAAACATCCAGCGCCAGCCTACCGAATGAATTAAATAACCCGACAAAATTGACATCCATAAAACGGTAACAGGGTTACCCAGTATTAGAAATGTATTGGCCCTCGAACGCTCCTGTTTGGTAAACCAGCGGCTTAATAAAATAATCATGGCAGGCATTACTGCGCTCTCCACAACACCGAGCATAAACCTTATAATAATGAGAATGGTAATGTTACTTACGAGGCCTGTTGCGGCAGCAAGGGTGCCCCAGGCTATGAGCGACCAGAATATTAATTTCTTTGCACTTTTATTGGCGGCATAATGCGCCCCGGGAATTTGGAAGAAGAAATAGCCGAGGAAGAAAAGCGAACCCAATAAAGAGGATGTTGCGGCCGTAATGCCCAGGTCATGTGCCATTTCACCAGCGGCGGCAAAACCAAAATTGGCCCTGTCTAAATAAGCCAGGCTATAGGTAATAAATGCTACGGGAATTAAACGGTACCAGCGTGATGGCGCGATTGAATTGTTCATGTGTAAACCTCACCCCCCCAAACCCCTCTGCAATCGAGAGGGGGTGAGAGGCTTCGTGATTAATGATGTTTAAATATTTGAGTTTACCAACTCATCCAGAGATTGGCTTAACTGAATATCCTGTCATGCGAACGCTTATCGTCCCACTGCGGTGTAGGTTCAAAATAGCTTTTATCTTTTGGATGTAAATGCTGTTTCACCACTTCATCATTCAGCTCAATACCCAGGCCGGGAGCTGTAAGCGGAAGATTGGCAAAGCCTTTTGTAATCAGCGGTCTTCCGTCGGTGGTCTTCACCAGGCTTTCCCACCAGGGTAAATCGATGGAATGATGTTCAAGTGCTAAAAAGTTTTGCGTGGCGGCAGCACAATGCACGTTTGCCATAAAAGATATAGGCGTGCCGGCCTGGTGCATGGCCATGGCAACACCATGTTCTTCCGCATAATCGCCTATGCGTTTGGTTTCAAGCAAACCACCGGATGAAGCCAGGTCAGGGTGCACAATATCTACTGCATGGATATCTATCAGCGGTTTAAAATTTTTAAGCAGGTAAATATCTTCCCCGGTAACACAGGGTGTTTCCAGTGCGTCCGATAAGGTTTTCCATTGATCGGTATATTCCCAGGAAATCACATCCTCCAGCCAGGCCAGCCTGTATTGCTCCATGCGTTTGCCCAAACGGATGCCATTGTTTACATCAAAGTGGCCGTAGTGGTCTGTTGACAACGGGATACTGTAACCCACCATGCTGCGTACATTATCAACCAGTTTAGCCAGCTCGTCCAAACCTTTATCTGTTATTTGTATTTGAGTGAAAGGATGCGCTGTATTGGCATACGACATTGGGTTACTCATATCGCCCCACTGTTGTAAATCGCCCCTGCCGTTCTCCCAGAATTTATTATTAACAACCGCGCCTTCAACGCCTTTCAGTTCATTAATGCTTAAATCCATCTTCAGCCAGGTATAACCCTGTTCGTTCAACCGGTAATTAATTAATTTTTTCTGTTCTTCCGGGGAACCTGCTTCGGGCGTATCGGCATATAAGCGGATTTTATCCCGGTACCGTCCACCCAGCAGTTGCCATGCAGGCACGTTATAGGCTTTGCCAACAATATCCCACAGCGCCATCTCTACCGCACAAACACCGCCTGCCTGCCGGCTTTGTCCGCCAAATTGTTTTATGAATTTGAATATCTGTTCCACATTACACGGGTTCATGCCGAGTATGCGGCTTTTAAGCATAAGGGCATAACGTTCATCGGCGCCATCGCGTACTTCACCTAAACCATAAATACCCTGGTTGGTATCTATGCGGATGATAGCTGTTCTGCCTAAAACCGTGGTAACGCAATAACGCATATCGGTTATCTTAAGATCAGATGGTGCAGAATTGCGATTTACGTTTTGTGTGCTTTGTGCCACCAGGTCTTCCACCGGTGAAAACATAAAAGCGCCGCCAAGCGCAATGCCGCCCATAGCTGTTTTTTTGAAAAAGGAGCGGCGTGAATTTTCATGTTGCTGCAGCTCTTGCTGAATAACTGCTTCATTGTTTTCCGGTTCTTTTAAACCAAGCTTCGTTAGAATTTTTTGTGCAGGAGTCATATTGGTAATGTTTTTAAGAAGCCCATCCTAAATCCTTCCCGGAGGGAAGGACTTCAAAGAGCGTGATTATTGAAATGGTTTATTAAATTTTGGTGTTAGAAACTCCTTCCCTTCGGGAGGGGTTTTGGAGAGGCTACCAGTTCCGTTCCTTCATATAATTATCCAGTTCTTCTTTTGTCATTGGAAGGTCTTTCTGTGCGTCCAGCCATTGCAGGAAATCTTTTTTAATATCATCCGTCCATTGCTGGTCTATCTGTCCCGGTGTGTATTTGCCTTCACGAAGGCGCTGGTGGCCGAAGTCGTCCCTCAGCATTACAAATTCGGAATTCAACACGAGGTCTGCAAGGTATTGTGCCGGTATAAATACAATGCCGCCTTTTTTTGCCAGCACTACATCGCCGGGCATTACGGTGGCGCGGCCAATGCGGATGGGCACATTAATGCCGGCCAGCATCATCTGCTGAATGTAAGAAGGGTCGTAGCCTTTTATCCAGCCGTTGAAACCCTGTATTTCCTCAAGCCCTTCCACATCGCGAACGGAGCCGTAAAATATTACACCGCGATGCGATTTGGCATAAATAGCATTGCCAAGATTATCGCCGATCAAAGTGCCATCAACAATTTTACCATAGCTATCGGCAACATATACATCACCGTTTTGCAGCACATCTATCGGCCATGAGTTGGGTGAGCCGATGCGCCCCTGGCTTTTGCCCTGGGCTTTAACGGCACTGTCGTAATCCGGGCGCAGCGGCATGTATTGTGCAGTAACCACGCGGCCCGTCATAACGCTGTCCGGGCGTATAACCATCCAATCGCCTTCGAACTGGTTTTGATAGCCTTTGTTGCGCAGGTATCCCCAGGCTTCTTCGAGCGATACATTTTTCAGGCGCTCCAAAAGACGGTCTGATGTTTTGGGACGGCCATCGGCAAAGCGTTCCCCCGTCCATTTTGAAGTAAGCGTTTTTACCTGTTCCGGTGTTGGCGTAATTTGTTGGGCATGCGTGTAAGAGATAAAAGCAGCAAGCAATGCAAGGCAAATCGTTTTTTTCATCGTATGGCTTTAGTTAGTAAATATTTTAAAGGCTTTAAAGTAAAGGAATTTTTAAATAGGAAAGGGCAGTTTGCATAAAAAAATCAACCGATTGCATGAATTGCAGGGCTGGATGGTTTATGCATTAATTTGATGCACAAAATATTTTATAACAATTGACCCCGTGAACATTTAACCTTCTGTCTTTACTTCACAGGGATAACC
>JAEWBD010000208.1 GCA_023391315.1 Bacteroidota bacterium
GCCTCTTACGGCGTTGCTTAATAAAGCCGTTTCATCAGCATGTATGTTTAAAACCCAAGGCTGGTAAACAATAGGATTATTTATGCTTTCAAGCGAAAGGTCGAGGTCGTTTACCAGGGCTTTGAAGGCATTGGCCGTATTAGCCGCATCATTCCAAACCAATGTGATCTTTAGATTGTGCATGTTTGCCGGAACATGGATTGCAAAACTTTTCGTTTCATCCTGATGAATGTTATCTGAAAAAAAATTATTGGCCAATGCATCTGTTACGGCATTATTTACATTCACATTGCCAAAGCCTGAATAAAAATCAGGGCCTGCGTTAAAAACATCATCGGCGCTGTTTATAATGATGGCTTTTACCAGTGCATTTGGCGGCAATGAATCCTGGTGAACGGATTGATAGGCCGACTGTACAGCGAGTGCAGTACCCGAAGTAATGGCGGCTGCGCCGGAACTGCCATCATTGCCGTAAGCAACAAGCTCAGGTTTTATACGGCCATCATAAGCAGGCCCTTTTGAACTTAATGATGCAACGCGGTAAAATGAATCAACCGAGCCAACGGTAAGTATATTTTTCGCCTGTTTAAAACTACCGGTAAGATTGGAGAAACCTTCCAGGCCTTTATAAGCCCCATCTTCCGGTTTGGCCGTTCCTGAATTGCCTGCAGAAAAAATATATAGCAGATGCGGGTTATCAATGGTGCTTTGATCGTAGGCTGCTGCATCCGCACCATAAAAATTTTCTATGCCCACACCATAAGAATGATTCTGTACAGAAATATGGTGTTCATTAAAATAACTGTCATCATCGGGCAAAAGATTGGTAAAGTCAGATGATGCAACGGATGCTGACCAGGCAATGCCCCTGGCTGATTCAAAACTGTTGCCGCCGCCCGCAATTAAAGTGGCCATGGTGGTGGCATGGCTTGATGTGGTATCGGCCTCCAGTCCTGATGTGATAATCCTGTTTTTAAAATCAATATCCGTGGTGTCGAACAAATTTTCTTTCACTGAAACCGTTAAGCCATTGCCGTTGAACGAAGGATATTGACTGAAAAAAAGATTGATGGTATTTTCACTGTTATCATAGTCATTGATCACGGTTTCAGGTGTTGGCTGCTGTGATTTTATATCTGCCGATACAACATAATCCAGGTTGATTAAGGTATCAAGAACAAATGAAGCATCAGTCTTTATAATAAATATGTTTTTGTAAGAAGATTGAATGGGTTTGTTATACAAATGCATATCTTTTTTAAACAGAACACTGTCGCTTACTTCAACAATACATTTATAAAATTTGGAAACTGCAAGCCTTGATAAACCGGCAGTAGAAGATAGTTTGAATGTATTATTGGCCCGCAGTAATTCCAATACATGAAACGGCTTAAAACCTGCAACATCAGCCCCTCTTACAACGAACCATTGCGTATTTACCCGGCGCAGTATTTTTTGCTGAAACCTGTGCTTAAAGTTTTCTACGTCTTCTTTATCCAGCTTGATAAGAAAAGCGGTATAAGCGTTTTTTAGGCCAGGCTTCTCTGCCTGTAATGCATAAGCCGCTTTTATGGCTTCATCATTGTTTTGCGATAAAACTTTTTGCTGAAGCAGGGTGAATATGAACAGGAACGGTATAAGCTTTAAAATGCCTTTTCTTTTTTTTCTGCAGAATGCCATTCAGCCGGTTTTCAAAGTGGAAAAATGCAATTTATGCTGAGAAAATAAAATCCGGGATGTAATTTTTTAACCGGAAATTTTACCGTGGTTTTATTTTTAGTTTTAGAAACCATGAATGCCTGTAAAACGCATTGAAGGCGTTTCATTATTACCTACATTTATCGCTATGAAAAAAATGCTTCTTCTTTTTTTAGCTCCCTGTTTTTTATTGCCTTCATTGCAGGCACAACCATCTTCGCCCGACAGTGTATTGCCTGTTCGCGGTTTTTGTATCGCTGCACCGGCGCCAAAAGATGTTGACCGTTTTATTAAATTCATTGATGAAGAGCTGGCAACACGCAAAGTAAATACCTTGATCCTGCGCGTTGATTACGGTTATCAATATACATCACACCCTGAACTGGCAGACAGCGGTGCCTTATCAAAAAAGGATGTTGATAAACTGGTAGCCGCCTGCCGTAAGCATAACATTGACCTCATACCGCAGGTAAACCTTTTGGGGCATCAATCCTGGGCAAATAAAACGGGAAAACTGCTTACTGTTTACCCGCAGTTTGATGAAACACCTGATGTGAAAATGCCTGAACAATATAAATGGCCGAATGCCGATAATCTTTATTGCAAGAGTTATTGCCCCCTGCATCCTGAAGTGCATAAGATTGTGTTTGATATTGTGGATGAAATATGCGATGCTTTCCAGGCAACCTCTTTTCATGCCGGCATGGATGAAGTTTTTTATTTGGGTGAAATGCAATGCCCGCGCTGCGGCGGCCGGGATAAAGCGGAATTATTTGCCAATGAAGTGCGTTTGATAAATGATCATCTTGCTCAAAAAAACCGCCGTTTATGGATCTGGGGCGACCGCCTGATTGATGGTAAAACCACCGGCATAGGTGAGTGGGAAGCGAGTTATAATAACACGTACCGCGCTATAGATATGATACCGAAGGAGGTTATTATCTGCGACTGGCATTATGAACGTGCTGATAAAACGCCGGTTTATTTTGCCATGAAAGGATTGAATGTAATTACCTGTCCCTGGAACCGGCCGGCTGTTGCGATACAGCAAACCAATGATATGATCAACTTCAGGAAAACGGCCACCAAGGAAATGCAACCGCATTTTTATGGTATGATGCAGACTGTATGGACCGGCGCTGCCAATTTTTTGGATGGCTTTTATAATAAAACGCCGGGCCGCAATGGCAGCAATAATACCGACTGGAAATGTTTTGTGGATATGTATAATACCATTGATAGTTTGTGCCGGTAATCTTCGTCAGTTTGTTCATTTCATTATAATCTTTCGGTATCATGAATGATTGCCGGATACCTTTTTCTACCGGCTGGTGTCCTCACCAACCGGTATTGCAGACAGGCAATATTTCTCGTGGATCAATTAGAGAATGAATAATTGTTATTTAATCTTTTGTTACTTTCTTTCTCTTAAGCAATGTAAGTTTTATAGCTCAGGGCCGCATGGCCTCGTTCATACAACGGCGCTGCCTGCGCTTCTTTGAAAAAATATCCTTTGGATTTTTTCAATCCCACCTTCGGCGTGACTGAACCGCAGAAGGCGCCTTTTGTATGAGCCGGTGAAACAGATGTGACCCGCAAACTGATACTTTACCGGGTTTGGAGTTACGATTGCTAAGCACTTGATAATCAACTTCCGTAAGCAAAAAATGAAAGGGAAAGAAATAAACGGTTAAATCAACAGTGAGGTAAAGGAATGACGGGCTCAAAATTCTTTTTTGCCGTTAAACTATCCCGGCCCATCGATTCGTATATTAATACAAATTTTTAAAACAATTCGGTTATTTATACGAAATAAAAGTGTCGACATCAGCAAAAACCAAACGTCAAACCGGAACACTCAACGTAACCTGTTGTATTTCACTCTCCGAAATTATATTTGCTTAAAGAAAGAAGATAAATTGCAGTAATTAGAATTTAAGCTCATTAATTAAGGCTACTTTATTCCGGTTTAATTCGTACTATTTTCAACTGCATACCCGGGTTATCCAATTCAAAAACCTTTTTGGCATTCTGTGCTTTTTTCTTTGTTCTAAACAGGTTAACTATTTTTTCATTTTCATTAATCAGCCGCCAGTGCTGGCTGCCAATAATATCCACGTCGCAATCAGGAAACTGGGTTTCATGCGATTCTTTTTTAGCTTCAGCTGCAGGCATATTATCATAAGTGCCCAGCACACCATGCCAGGTATAACATTTTACTTTGAATGACATAATTATTGATTTTATTTAGTTAAAGAATACTTTGCTGAATGGCACAGTAGCAGTAACGCCAATCTCCTTTCTATGCCATACTGAGCCACCTTTGTTTTTGGCATCAGCCATATCTTTAAAGGATAGATATACTTCAAAGTTCACTTTGGTTTTTTCATCATCAAGGCTCTTGAAATGAAATAACATGCCAGCCCGTGCATTAAATACCGGTTGCAGCCCTTTCGCAAAATCGTTTGAGTATATGATATTGGCGCCTAAGAATTGTTTCTTACCAAAGGCCGGCGCCCATTGAATGCCAAAGCTATGCTTCCACATTTTTTTATATTCCACACCTGCGATATTCCTGTTTTTTGAGCTGGTAACAATTTGATATATCGTGTCGTTGCGGGAAGACTCTTTAATAATATTGATGTTTTCTTCATCCAGTTCGTCATACGTGTTGGTGGTAGCTGGTGTATAAAAAATACTTATGAAATGCGATGTTATAAATGAACCACCCTTGTTTTTATCACGCTCAAGGTCCTGCTGGCTGCGGCCCCAATAAAAATTATAGCCAAGGTTAAGTTTCCAATAATCAAAGTTTTTTTCGCCCACCCTTATGTCAAATGCTTTGTCAGAATCGTAAGTTTTATAAGAATATCTTTTGTACAAAATACCTGCAGACAACCATTGTAAGCGTGTTGCAACAATTCCGCCTGCATCTAACATCGTTCTCATATCAGCTGCCTTGGCGCTGTTTATTATTCTATCAGCTTCAACTACCCTTGAATTTGTTGATTGCAGCTGCTTTATTACAGCAATTATTTTTTGGCGTTCCGTATTTAAAGCAATATACTCTTCTTTCGATTTTTTCAGATCTCCATTTGCCTTTTCTACCGTAGCGAGCCCGGGGTATACATTTTTAAAATCCGCAATTTGCAACTGCAAACTGTCAATTTTTTTGAAGGCAGCATCAAGTTTTGTTTCCACCTTTTTCAGGCTGTCTTTTGCCTCGTCATATTGTGCTGGTCTTTGAAAAACATATAGGTTTACAATACTGTCAAGTGTGTTAGTTCGTAAATATGGCATCATATCTTTTACCGTTTCGGAAAATGCAATTTTTTTAGAGGGAAGAAGCTGTGAAACATTAATAGAAAACTCTGTGCCCGCCGTGGGTTTATTGCCTGAGAAAATTACTCCGTTTTTATCTGTAATGTTCAGCGCAGTGCCAACAGTAAATAGAGTGGTTTTTGATTTAAACGATGCATTCAAATTAAGCTTTGTTTCTCCGTCCTCAAACTTTAGCGAGGCAGCATTGCCAATATTAAAATTTACGCCATCAAAGTTCAGCTTCGTAAAAGTTTTGTTGAAGTAATAATCGAAAGCTGCGTCTGAATAAAAATAAGCAGTATCAAAACGCTGTTGTTTTATTATAAGCTGCATGCTGTCTTGGTATAGGCCAACCTTTCGTTTTATATAACTCAACTTTGCTGAATCTTCTTTGGTAACGTCTTTTAAATATGGGTTTGTTTGTGCATGCAGGTAACCCGCTACAGCGAAAAAAGACAACATTAGTATTAGGTGCTTCATGGTAGAATTTTTATGCTAAATAAATCCGCACCCATCTGAAAAAAGACCGTAAAAATCCCCGATAAGCCGTTTTTTACCCCAACCCTCCGGGCTTAATTACTCAACGAGCGATCCTAACAACATGTATTAATATTAGTTAATCGATGCGTCAAAACAATGCCGAAACACATACGAAATAACCAGAAACGTGTTCCATTGGTATTTTTATTTTTTTAGCGGAATTATTTAGCTTAGCGCCTGAACTAATTTTATTTAACCACTAAACTTTTGTATGAGAAAATTATGGATTGCCTGCTTTTTACTTTTTAGCATTTGCCTGCATGCGCAGGATTCCCTTAACAGCCGGAAGATAGCCGAAGACAGTATAGAAGCGAGATTCCCGGGCGGGCTGGATGGCTGGCGGACATTTCTTGAACAGCATGTGCATCCCAAAGTAGCTGCCCGGCATAAAGCGCCGCCCGGCAGTTATACGGTTACCGTAAGCTTTTTGGTGAATAAGGAAGGCAAGGTATCTGAGGTGCAGATACTGGAAGACCCGGGTTGTGGAACCGCTGAAGATGTATTGAAAGCTTTTAAACATACACCCGACTGGTTGCCTGCCACCATCAATGGCAAGCCTGTTATTTATCGCCAGAAACAAAACATTACCTACCGGGTTACGGAACGGTGAGGGTTGGATGTTTAGGAGGATTGTTTAGCTTTAGCACTTTGATTATTATTAACTTATATTGACTACTTATACATGCCAAAAGATAAGTCTCTACACATCGCGGAATATTTTAGAAAGGTAAAAACAGCAAATAAGGAAGCCACCAAAAAAGAAGCTTTCAAAGATTTATTAAATCGTTTGTATGCTGATAATGCAGAAACAAAAGATGTTATTGACGATATAACATTAGGCGCAGAAAAAACAATTGTAAACATTCCTAGAAAAGACAGGCTGCATAAAGGCAGCGCTGATACGCTGTATAACAAAATCATTATTGAATATGAAAATGATTTGCGCAGTTCTTTAAAGCATGCAAAAGAACAATTGGCAGGTTATTTATTAGGGCAATTTAAAACAAGTAAAGATTATAACTATACGCTCATTGCTTCTGACTTTATTAATTGGAAAGTATTTGCTCCGCAAGTTGATCAATTAGACAGTCTTGAGAACCTGCATGAAGATGAATTAAAATTAGACGAAGTTGTTACGGCATCATTTACATTGAATGAACACAATACAGATGATTTCTATTTTTGGATTGACCGCTTCTTATTTAAAGAAGAAAAACAAAAAGCAACACTTAAACGCATCGAAGAAGCATTCGGTTATCAAAGCAATATTTTTATTGAAAGCTTTCGTGAATTAAGCGCATGGTTTAACGACGCAAAGAAGTTTGGTGAAGTGCAGGTTTCATTTGAGCAATGGAAAAAGTTTTTAAGTATTGCTTATGGCAAGTTTGAGGCTGATGAAAAAACATTCCTCATTCATACTTATTTAAGTGTATTCAGCAAGATGCTTGCCTACAGTGTGGTAAGTAATGATGACTACATTGATGAAGATGAGTTGAAAGCTATTCTTGATGGCGATATATTTAACCGTTACAACATTCGCAATTTTGTTGACAATGATTTCTTTCATTGGGTAAAGAGTGACCGCAATTTCCGCAACCTGAAAAAAGCATTCCGGTTAATTGCACAGGAAATTTCCACGTTTGATTTTAGCAATGTTGATGAAGATGTTTTAAAAGGTGTTTACCAGGAATTGATTGATCTTGATACACGTCATGCACTCGGTGAATATTATACACCTGACTGGCTTTGCGAACGTATAGTACAGGAATTTAATTTTAAAGCCACTGATAAAATATTAGACCCTGCCTGCGGGAGCGGCAGTTTTTTAAGGGCTGCTATTCACAGGATGAAAACCTTGCATCCTGAAATTGCTGTTGAAGCATTGAGCAATCAAATTTATGGCATTGACATACATCCTTTGAGTGTGCAGATTGCAAAAACAACATTGTTATTAGCTTTAGCAAAAGATATTAAAAGTTCAAAGCGACCGATTCACCTCAATGTAATTTTAAGTAATACACTAAAGATTCCTGAAGGTGTAAAAACTTTGTTTGGCAGTGAATTTAAAATGGATATTGACAAAGAAGATTTTTTATTGAACTCACAGGTATTGGAAGACCTTGCTTTATTTGATGCTGGTGTTGATGTGTGCGAAGAACTGGCAGAACAAACGCTGAACCAAAAAAAAGTTTCGCTTGTAACACTTGAAAACAGTTTAAAGCAGCAGTATAAGCATGGCGGCATTAATAAACAAATTGCAGAAAGCTTTTATAAAATATATGAAGGATTAAAACAGGTAAAAGAAAAAGGCAGGGACAGCATTTGGAAATTTATTTTGCAGAATCTATACAAGCCTTATTTCTTAAATAACTATTTTAATTACATCATTGGCAATCCGCCGTGGTTTACATACAGCTCAATTAAGAACGAAGAATATCAAAACACATTAAATGATTTAGCGGAAAAATATCATGTTAAGCCCGATAAAATTGCAAACTTTCCGCATCTTGAAATTGCAGCTATATTCTTAGCACATTGCACCAATTATTTTTTGAAAGAACATGGCAAGCTGGCTTTTGTATTGCCACGTAGTTTTTTTAGTGCAGACCATCATGACAACACAAGAAGCGGTAAAGCGAAAGGCTTTAAACTTACTGAAGCCTGGGATTTAAAAGATGTGCAACCCTTGTTTAGAATACCGAGCTGTGTGTTGTTTGCTACTGTAACAAGAGAAAAGCGGAAGATAGGCCCTGAAGGTTTGCCCGGTATTGAAATAACAGCAACGTTACCTGCGCATAACATCAATTTAAAAACAGTTGAAAATAAATTGCATGAACAACCTGTTACGTGGTTTTATGCAAAGCAGGGAAAAGCAACTGCATTTTCTAAAAAAACCAGTAAGAGTAGTGGTAAAATAAATCCTTACAAGAAAGAATTTAAGCAAGGCGCAACCATAGTTCCGCGTTCATTTTATTTTGTTGAACTCACTCAAGAAACAGAAGACTTTGAGGACAGGATGTTACATATAAAAACAGCAGATGCCATAAAGCCTGATGCAAAAATGCCATGGAAAGAAATTGAACTAAAAGGTAGCATTGGAAGCAGGTTTTTATTTTATACAACTATAGGAAAAAGCATTTTGCCATTTGCTTTATATAAACCCGATTTAGTTGTGTTACCTATAACAATTAAAACAAATGATGGAGTTAAGAAAATTGAATTACATGATGCAAAAGAGTTGCAACGTGAAGGGTATTTAGATGCAGCTAAATGGTTTAAAAATGTTGAAAATATTTGGAACCTGTATAGAACGGAAAAGTCCAAGAAAATGTCCAGCAATGACAGGCTTGACTATCAAAGAGGATTAACCGACCAAAATTTGAACTTACCCTTTATTGTTATCTATAATGGAAGAGGTGGAGACGCTTGTGCAACAATTTTAAATAGAAATGATTTAAACTTAGATTTATTTGTCGACCACGCAAATTATTGGTTCGGTTTCGATGATATGAATGAAGCAAATTATTTATGTGCAATTTTAAATTCAGACACACCAAATGAATTAATGAAAAGTTTTCAATCAACGGGTTTATTTGGAGCAAGAAATATTCATAAGAAAATACTTGATGTTTATTTTCCTAAATTTAATGAAAAGAATAAACAGCATTTGCAGCTTGCACAATTAAGCGAACAAGCGCATATTAAAGCCAAAGCATATTTAACTGCCAATCCACCAAAGCAAGAATTAAGCGCAATATTTTTAGGAAGATTAAGAGTAGAAATTAAAAAGCATTTGAAAGATGAGATGAGGGAGATTGATGAGGTGGTGAAATCATTGATCTTTTAATCTTAGCTAAGCTTATGAAAACAATTGTTCTAAATTCTTTCTTGGAAATTAAAGAATTTCATGTTAATGCAGTTACAAATAATGGCGTCTTTTATAGGGGCACAAAGTTCGACCACATACTTCCTTCGCTGATTCCAAAAAATAATTATTTAAATAATATACAACTAGCAAACGTTGAAAACAAATTGCTCGACGAGTTTAAAATTTTTTATTCTGAATCAATTGACGAAGAACCGATATTACAAGATTGGATTTATCGTATTAAAGCGAGAGAACATGAACTTGCAAGCAGACTGATAGATTGGTCAAATGATTTCAAAGTAGCTTTAAATTTTGCCACATCTAACGTTTCACATAATTCCGCTAATTTGTATGTTTACTTATGGTCCTTACAGATAGAACCAATAGATTTCTTACATTTAAAGGAATATCCGTTTAATCAATTAACTAAGTCAATTTTTATCCCTGCAACGATGCCCGCTAGATTAAGTTATTTAATGGCATCTCATCGTCAATTTATTCAAGGAGGGAATTTCCTTGTACAACCAACAGCTCAATTTACTATACCATTAAATACCCAATCTGAATTTATTGATAAACTTACTTGTATCAAAATTCCAATTGCCGCTGTAGACGACATAAGGAACGACATGTTAAAATCTGGAGAAGACATAAGAAAACCTTTGATGATTAATGAGCACAATATCCTCGACAAAATATGTAAATGGCTTAATCAAAAATACCTATACTCATTAAACGATTTCCTTAATTTGAAATAAGAATTTTATGAAAGCAAACGAAACAAAAGTTGAGGACTTTTTATCATCCAACAAAACACAGTTTGTAATTCCGGTTTATCAGCGCAACTACGATTGGACATTAGGGCAATGCAAACAACTGCTTGATGATATTTTAGAAGTAGGTACAAATAAAAAAATGACTGCGCATTTCATTGGCAGCATAGTATATATTCATGACGACCTTTATCAAACTTCCCGTATAAAGGAACTTACTATAATTGATGGTCAACAACGGTTAACAACTTTTACACTTATCTATTTAGTGATTTATAAAATTGCCACTGAATTAAACGATAATGAACTTGTTAATGAAATAAATGAAACCTACCTGATTAACAAATTTGCTGCTGAAGATGAGAAACTAAAGCTTAGACCTACTGAAAATAATGACAGAGCATTGCGGTATCTATTACGAAATGATGAAAGAGAAGAGTACAATGATTTTTCAAAGCTGATTGACAACTTTAATTATTTCAAGACACGAATAAATGCGAACAATTATCAAACTGTTTTACAAGGTTTGTCTAAACTCATGTTCGTTGAAATTTCTCTTGATCGTGATAAGGATGATCCCCAAAGAATATTTGAAAGTCTCAACTCAACCGGCTTAGAATTATCGCAAGCTGATCTAATTCGCAATTATATTTTGATGGGTTTAAGTCGTAAGGATCAAAATAAGATTTACGATAACTATTGGGAGATAATTGAAAAACTGGCAAAAGATGAAAGTTTAAACATAAGCCGTGTATCAGACTTTATCAGAGATTACTTAACGCTCGTAAACAAGAACATTCCGAATAAAGGAAAAGTATACCTGGAGTTCAAAGAAAAGTATCCCATATCATCACTTGAAGAATTAGAAAGCAATTTATCAAAGATTAAGTCTTTGGTAAAACACTATAATAAATTAATCAATCCTAAAAATGAGATTGATAGAGAAATACGAAAACAACTCGAGTACATCAGTCGTTTAGAAATAAATGTAGCTTATCCTTTCTTAATGCAGGTGTATGAAGATTACGCAAACAGTATAATTGATAAATCAAACTTTTTAAATGTTCTTCTTTTAATTCAGGCATTCACCTTTAGAAGATTTATACTGGCACTGCCTACAAATGCATTGAATAAAATATTTATGAATTTGTATGATAAAGTTGAGCATTCCAATTATTTATTCTCTATTCAAAAATCGCTGTTACAAAGAACAGGCGTGCAACGTTTTCCAAGAAATGCAGAATTTATAGATGCATTGAAAGTAAAAGATGTATATAATATAAAATCAAAAAACAGATCATATTTACTTGAAAAATTAGAAAATCTAAACAACACAGAATTTGTTCCTGTTGAAGAAAACGAAACAATAACGATAGAACACATCTTTCCACAAAATCCCGATGCAAAATGGAAGATTGAGTTAGGAGCTGAAGAATATAATTTTATAAAAGATAACTATCTAAACACAATTGGGAATCTAACTTTATCAGGTAACAATGGTAAACTTGGTAACAAGCCATTTACTGATAAACGGGACTTGAGAGATGCAGGTTATAAGGACAGTCGGTTATGGTTAAACAAATATTTAGCATCGCTAGAAAAATGGAACAGGGCAGAATTAGAAAAAAGATTCGAGCTAATAGCTGAAAGAGTTTTAAAGATTTGGGAAATACCGGATATATCTGTGGAAGAAAAAGCAGAAAGTAATGAAATAAACATTTTCGATGCTGATGATCCCAGATTTAAGAAGCTTGAATATGCAATATTTTTCGATCAAAGAATAGAAGTAAATCAAGTTGCAAAGCTGTATGTTGAGGTGTTTAAAAAACTTTTTGAATTACAGCCTGAAACCTTTTTTATAACTGAGATTGGCTCCCGGATTGGATTAACGAAAACGCCAAAAGAAAGCAATACAAGACAGCCTGTTTCAATTAATGATACTTATTTTATTGAAGCAAATATTGATAATCCAGGAAAGTTTGACAGGATTAAACAAGCGCTTACAATTTTTGATTTGGAAGATGAATTGTTTATTAAGTATGATGACGATCATAAGAATGTTTTTGCCATGAGAAAAGATAGGGATGATAACATACAGAATTTATAAGAATTTTGAGTCGAGCATCGTCTCTCGCAGAGGACGATGCTGTATATATAACCAATCGGCAGTGCAGGTCGCCAATCAAGTTGGCAATGACAGGCGAGTGGGTGTGGTTTATTTGTATTCTAACCAGTTTTGGTGCTGGTGTTAATACACGCTCTTACACATCATTCCCGTGAAAACGGGAACCTGCACTACCCTATTTATACTGCATAACACAGTAAACGCTTTTACCCGTCTTTCCCACGAAAGTGGGAATCTGCTCTTTAATGTTTGGGTTGGGTAGATGATAGCTAACAACTAAAGGGTAAGTGCAGGGTGCCAATGACGCGCTAATAATTGTGGTGGCTCCAACGGGTTTTGTTGCCGGGTTAATAAACGCTTTAAGCTAAGGATATCCGTTTTAGGAAACACATGCGTTCAGGCGGGATGATGCCAGACAGCTATACAAATATTATTTGCTTGTAAGCTTCTTCAACTCCTCAATCATCCCGTCTTTGTCCTTCAACATTCGCTCATACAAAGCAATCTTTTCGTCATATAATGCAATTATTTTATCAATCGGATTAATATGGTATGTGCCTAAGATTGATGAATTATCATTATAAGTATTTGAAAAAATATTGATTGCTTTCTCTTCATCAAAATTCTTAATCGCTTCCACGGGCACTTTTAAAGCTTTGGCTACTTCATCCAGCAGTTGCGGTTCAATGGTTTCTTTGCCTTCTAATAAAGATATTTTCTTCTGGTTCCAGTCGTCGCCGAGTTCAAGGGCAAGGGTTTCCTGTTTAATACCCAGCATTTCGCGGATGCGTTTTACGTTGCGGCCTTCATGTATGGTTTTTTCCATATAATAATAACCTGGTTTAAGGGTATAAAGATAAAATAATTACAGCGACTTTGTTATTTGCAAAGCATATTGAATAACAGGTACGCAGGTTATAAGTCTGCATATATACGTTTAAATATTGCCAGCAATAATACGGATCGAACTAAGGCATCAGGGTTCAACTGCTGAAGAATCATCAGCATAAAGCTAAATCAAGGCGAATGAGCGAATGTGCTGAAACCGACGAAGGAAGTTCGTGAAGACAATTAAAAAACAAACATGATACTGAACAATATCATCCGCTCTTGATTTTTTCCTGCCCGACTGGCCCCGGTCAGCCGGGGGTACTTTTTTGGACAAGCAAATGCAGCGCATTCATCGAAACATCAAAAAATATTGTGGATGAGATAAAAAAGTACAGCATAAAAAGGTAGTGCTAAAAAATCCTCCTGCATGGGATAAAACAGTAACCACCGGAATAATTTATCCCAAACACAAAACCGTACTTCATACGCATAAAACCTATAACCATGCCAACAGGATACACCATCAGCGAAGACCTGCAGGATGACCTGCAAAGATTTTTAACCTTTAACGACACAGCATTACTCAGCCAAAGCCTGCGGCGCCTGTTCATTGATTTTCTTGATTACGATTTAAAAACGGGCGTGGCACTTTACCTGGAAGAGCTTCTTCTTCCCTTTAACAGCCTGCTGGATTTATTAGACGCGGCAGCTAAAGAATGGCAGGAATACAATATGCATAACAGGCTTCATGAGCTGCCGGAGCAGCAACCACCTGCCACAAAAGATAAGGTAATTGCTTTTTTAGCAGCATCATTATCTCCCTCCGCCCTATTCCTGCTGTATCACAACAGTGACGACAATACCCATCAGTATTTTGACCTGCTGGCTGTAATTCCACCGGCTTCCAAAACATCGTTTGCGCAGTACGAACAGGTTATTACTATGGCCAATATGGATGATGCGGTTATTCATGTGTCTTTGCATAAAGAAGAAATAATACAACAGCAGTTGAAGGAAGGGCATATTTATTTTTCCATTGCCTGCAGCAAAGAAAACCTCGTATATGCCACCAATGCTTTTCAACTGCCTGAACCGGATAAAGCAGCCTTACAAGTGCCGGCAAAAAAAGCGATTATTGAATTTGACACAGCCCATAAAAAAGGAGACAGCTTTTTACAAGGCGCCGGTAATTACCGCGGTGAAAGCGACAATGTCATGGCAGCGTTTATGCTGCAGCAGGCAGTTGAGTTAACATTAAGAGGTTTAATAACGGCATTGCTGGGCAGTTGTATAAAAACGCACTGCTTGAGAGAGCTGAAAAAACCATTAAAGCGCTGTGCGCCGGAAATCGAATATTTGTTTTCCCCTGATGAAGCGGAAGAAACCCGGTTGCTGTTACTGCTTGAAAAAGCCTATAAAGAATCCCGTTACAACAGCCAGTTTACAATAAGCGACCATGATATTAACCTTTTGTCTGAACAGGCTGAAGCCCTGCACGAGCGGGCGGCCGTGCTATTCAAAGAAAAGATTTCCGTTATCAGCGGGCTACCCTTGCCGTCATGAAGTCCATGCTTCAACTATGGAGGAACTATGGAGGAAGTATGAAGGAAGTACCGGAAACAGCCGGTACCGGAGGCAGTATAGTCCTAAAATAACTTCGTTGCAGCGAGGCCGTTGGGCATGACGGGCGAGGGGTTGTGGTTTATTCTAAACCAGTTTTTGGTGCTGGTATTAATTCACACTCTTACACGTCATTCCCGTGTAAACGGGAACCGCGCTTTATAATTGAAGTTGATTGAATCAGGTTAGCCGCCTATGGTTGGAGAGCAGGTGCCCAGTCAAGCCGGGCATGACGGGCGGGTGGGTGCGTTTTATTTCGGCAGCATTTAGTTTTAAGAGCAAGTTGGTAATGACGTGCATGTGCGTGGTGTTTTATTCTATAAAAGTTTTGGTGCTGGTGTTAACTCACGTTATTACACGTTATGCCAGTGTAAACGGAACCTGCGCTTTACAGTTAAAGTTGATTGTATAAGCTTAGCCACCTTATGGTTGGAGTGCAGGTGCCCAGTCGGGCTGGCATGACGGGCAGGTGGGTGTGTTTTTTTTAAAACCTTAAAGGGTAAGCGCAGATTGCCAATCAGGTTGGCAATCGCTGGCAAGGTGTTGTTGGTTTGACCGGTTTTGATGCTGGTGCTTAAATGAATACAGCTTGTATCGTCATGCCGAGGCAACGAGACATCTTCCGAAATTCAGGCTGGCTGAGTATCAAGAGATTTATTTCGATTAAAAATTATTTTCATTTGCCTCAATGATTGCTTCGCAATTCTCCTATCGTCGAAATGACGTTCGAAAAGCTTTATATTTTGCAGTCATCTTTAATTTGATAATCCAGGTTTAAATATTTCTTATTTCTGCCATAGCAGGGCCTTCATTGTATAGCCAGATGTGCGGACGAGGCCCCGCAGCGACGTAAACATGGGCCGGGATAAGCTTCACCTATTCATCGCTGGCAATAGGATGGGAGCGGTTTTATGGGAAGTAAAATTCCGGTTGGCGGGGACACCAACCGGTAAAGAGAATGCCGTTTAAGACTGCAAACCCGTAAACAGCATTAAACAGTATGTTTAAATCTTATATGTTTGGCGGGGTATTATGGGCAGCGCGGGCAGTATCTTCTATATACCCGCTATATACCTTGTATATGTTTGAAGTTGATTCCACCAAACCATGCACTTTCATGCACCAACCATGAAGGAAGTATGGAGGAGGGTACAAGGAGATACGGCGGAAGTACCCTACATTTGGACTGTCAGAAGTACATACATGAAGAAAACCGCTTTTGCATTTATCGCTATCCTGCTTTTTAGTTTTAACCTGCATGCACAGCAGCCTGATAAAATTTATATGTCCAATATTCATG